>JAEOTN010000155.1 GCA_016839865.1 Promethearchaeota archaeon
TGGATAAAGTACCAGGATAACCGTTTTTTTGAAGAGAAGATAAAACATGTTACTGTGTCGAAAACCAAGAGCAGTAAATTTTATATATCCATCCTCGTTAAATAGGACAAAGATTTTTACCCAAAAACATCAATATTGCATTCTAAAATCCAAGCTTTTGATATGTCCTTTCCCAAATTTATTGTTTCAACGCAAATAGAGTTAAAAAACCCCCGATTTTATCGCAAAGAAGAGAAATCATTAATACGACTACATCGAAGATTATCACGTAAAAAGAAAGGATCGAATAATCGAGAAAAAGAACGAATCAGATTAGCCCGAAAATATGATCAAATTTGTAACAGAAAAAACGATTGGACACATAAAATCAGTCATAAATTATCTAACGATTGCGATGCGGTGATTTTAGAGAATCTAAATATCGAAGGACTAAAAAAATTCGGCAAAGGTCACTCTAAAAGCGTCACATTAGATTTTTCATGGAACCAATTTGTGAGTTCGTTGCGATATAAATTGGAGCGACAAGGTAAGTATCTAGTTTTAGTAGATCGTTGGTTTCCATCTTCAAAATTATGTGCGCAATGCGGTTGGAAAAACACTGATCTGTCACTCTCTACTCGTATTTGGAAATGTCAAAAATGCGGAAAATTACATGATCGGGATATAAACGCATCGCAAAACCTCCTTAATGAAGGGATTAAAAAATTAAAAGCAGTAGGAATCACTATCACCTCTACCGTAGGAACCACGGGAAGTTACGCTCGGGAAGATGATGTTAGACATTCTTTGGATGCAGTTGTCAATGAATCGAGAATCCGCCGCCATTAGACGTCGGTAGTTCAATCCGAGGATTTAAATTAAAGATTTGTGATCCTTGTGATAATGAGTGATTACGCATATACGGATGAGGAAGGTGTTTTTTTAGTACGCTTAGCACGAAAATCATTAGAAACATTCATTAAAAACAGACAAAAAATACAAATTCCGCTGGAAACACCTTTTAAGCTTAGATCTAACTCAGGAGTATTTGTAACATTAAATATTTATAGACCAAATGCTGAGCGTTTTGACCTTCGTGGTTGCATAGGTCGACCATATGCCAAACAACCTTTAGTAGAAGCGGTTATTGATGCTGCTATTGATTCATCAACTAGAGATCCACGTTTTCCGTCTGTTAGCAGCGAAGAACTCAATGAGATCATCGTAGAAGTTACAGCATTGACTCCTCCCGTTGAAGTGATGGCTAAATCAATGGAAGAACGATTAGATGCAATTGTGATTGGTAGAGATGGGATCATTATACAAGATAATAAAGGAGTACGTGGGGCTTTATTCTTACCACAAGTCCCTGTTGAATGGAATTGGACTAAAGAACAATATTTTGGAAGACTTTGTGAAAAAGCTGGTCTTCCAAACCATGTGTGGAAGGATGTCCATATCACAAAATTAAAGAAATTTCAAGGAGAGATTTTTTCGGAAACTTCCCCTAATGGTGACGTTGTCAGAAAAGTGTTATAATTATTTTTGAATAACTTCTGCAAGAACGCTTGCCATACTTACTGTACTAAAGGGGTTATCTATTGTATCGGTTCCAATTATTTCATCTGCACCTGAATGAAGAATACGGGAAACTGCATCTTGGATTAATAAGGGATGGGTACCTACTGCATAAACTTTGCGTGCTCCTGATTTTTTTGAGATTTGTATTGCTGAAGCCATAGTTCCTCCTGTTGATATGATGTCATCAGCAATAATTACATCCATATTTTCTACATCCAGTTGTCCTGTCATCTCGATTTCACCTGTAATAACATCTCTTTTTTTTGAGAAAACCTCTACTGGGACATTCTTACCAAAAAAGCTAGCAAAACTCTTACTACGTTCAATTGCCCCTTTATCGGGTGATACAACAACTGGGTTTTTAAGATCCTTAGATTTTACATACTCTGCAAGGTCTTTCATAGGATTAAGATTGTGTGCGGGAATTGTGAACGATTTTAAAATGTGATGAGCATGAATATCAATTGTATAAAACTCATCAGCGCCTGCCTGTTCAATCATTTTACATACTATATTTGCAATAATTGATTCTCCTGGTCGAAACACCTTGTCTTGTCTAGCATATGCTAAATAAGGAACAATAACTGTGATTTTTTGTGCTCTCATAAGTTTAAGCGAAGAAATCATCATAATTAACTCTAATAATCGCTGATTTTGATCTGCACTATTGCTAGCCCCTAAAGTCTGAATTATAACTACCTCTTTGTTCTTTACAAGAGATTCATCCTCAGTTTTTATACGCAAATAACATTCTCCATCTGGAAACTTCTTATATTCGGTTTGTATGAAATCCAATCCGGTTTTTATCACTGTTTTCATGCCTAAAAGCTGTGAAGCTGGTCCAATCACGATAATTTTATCCACTATTTCCACCTACTGGCAATTTAGATTATGTTCAAATGTTAATATGCTTTTTTGTATTACATGGAGAAATCCAAGAGTGTGTTGTTGTATGAATATATTTCCGGGGGAGGAATAAAAAACACTCAGGGCTTTGAATTTTTAATCCCTGAAGGATTCGGAATGTTATCTTCATTAATAAAAGATTTCACCCAACTCGGAATTAAGACTCATACACTAATAGATAATCGCATTTCGTCCCAATTTGTAAATACACACTCTGAACTAATTAATCAAGAATCACTAACCTATACAATTTTACCACTTTTGGTTGATTTCAAAGAAGAATTCTTTGAAATGCTTTCAATAGTGGATTATGTATTATGCATTGCTCCAGAATTTACCAATATTTTGTATAATATAGTAAAGTCCGTAGAAGAACGCATATTGCCTCATCAGAGTTTATTAAACCTATCAGCAAAAGCGACCCAGTTGTTTACAGATAAACTAAATACGGAATCATATCTCCACTCTTTGGGATTTCAGGCACCAATATCATATGAGTTGAATTTGTGGGATCCAGATGAAATGAGAGGAAATTCTGAACTCGTAGTAAAACCTTTTGACGGGGTAGGCGCTTCGGATACTTATTGTGTTTCCTCTGGAGTACAAACCGACATACGAAAGACATTACAACAAATAAAGGAAAATTCTCCAAACCAACGGTTTATAATCCAAGAAAAAATCAAGGGAATTCCATTAAGTGCATTTATTGCATCTAGAAAAGGTAAAATTACCTATTTTACAATTAATTTTCAAGAAATAAATCTTAAAAAAATCCATGATGGGGTAAAACAGATTGAATATTTAGGCGGGTATACCCCCTATACTAAAATTCTCCCAGAAATAAAAACTAAAATCCATAATCTTGCTTATAGAATAAGTTCTGATTTTAATTTGACCGGTTTTTTTGGGATAGATTTTATTTATGATACTTCAAAACCTAGTTACTCGATTGTGGACATAAATCCCCGTGTTACAACCCCGTACATTGCGATATCGGACCTTTTTCGTGAAAATGATTCGAATATTATACAATCAGTTCTGGATGGAACTATTCCTGAACCAATTGAAGGAAAAAGACATTTCAGAAAATCGGACAACAACTCTATTATTCTAAAGTGATGTAAAAAGTATGATATTGAACGCAATGTAATGAACTAAAAAGGTAATCAATAAACTACGTTCAATCTTAATGTATTTCGTAACAACTTGGATGTAGGAAATCAATAGAATCGTCCAAATTTGAAAGACAACCATAATGATTTTAATTATAATACCCTCAAGGAATGTAGGGCTGACATAAGCTAAGATTGTATGCATAATAAGATAGATAATCATCGGAAAAAGCCCAACTGAAAAAGTCGCAATGAATTTTACTGAATTCTCCGCTTTCTTAAACAAAAATCGACACATCAATTCTGAGAAACCAATCACTATTATAAGCGATATTAAGAATTTCGCGCCTAACCAAAATCGAATTCCAATAGTTAGTTCTTCCTGATATGGTAAATAAAAGATATAAGATGAATTTATACCACCTAGGGCTATCAATGTGATACAAATAGCAAGTATAGAACCTGATATAATCCAACCATAGTATGTTTTTTCATTGATTAAATCTACTACCCGTTTAGGAGCTAAAGTAAAAATTTTATTCAAAAATGCTGATGCGGTTTTCCTCTCTGTTACTTTAGTTGATTCCATGGAATCATAATTTTGAATAAGAAACTCATAGGCACGTTTTCCCAGAGTAGAGAGAATATATTTCTTTTTCTCATCTTGGATTACCAGTTCTTTCAAAACATCTAAATGATGATATAAAGTACCTGTACTGACTTCTAATGATCGTTTAAACTGAGTAAACGAACCTTTTCCATTTTCTCCAACCAAACGGATTATATTTCTACGAATCACATGACTTAGAGCATAATAAAATAATTCTTCAGTATTAGGAGAAGAATCATCCGGATTCTCCTTATTCTTCTTCTCCATCAACCTCTCCATTTTGAATTAATTCTTTACTCTCTTGAATTAATAACCAGAATAAACTCCAAAAAAGCAACGCAAATCCTCCTATACCAAGAAAAACTCCATAATTAAATGAGTTAATTTCGATACCATTTTCAGTAAACATCTCAATAAGGAATAAAGTGTTCAAACTCTGTGCAATAAATGCAATGATCGAGATAATTACTTTATTCAATTGAATGTATTTATAGAATAGCAGGATTATTGCTAGTAATATGATAATTCCAGAGGAAACAAGCGGGAAAAGGTAGACATATGTTCTTTCTGCAGCAATATTAAAAAGATCCCAAGGAGAATACAGATGGTTTATCCATGGGCTGAATTCAGCAATAATCATTACTATCGAACTGGCTAAAAAGAACAAACTTGTCGAGATGTTCTTCATCTCGAACCCAAATTTCCTCATATTGTATTAATGAAGTAAATATCCTTTAAATTTAATCTACTCCATAAAAAATAGTTAAATTACGTCAGTAAACACCAATCATTTTCAAAAGGATAATTATGGATAAAGATTCAATTGACATCACGGTTCCAGGACGTATTTGTTTATTCGGAGATAAAGTTGATTTATTAGAAAAACCCGTTATTGCTGCTGCGATTAATTTACTAATGAAAATCACCATTACAAAGAGGAATGATGATTTAGTGAAATTCCATAGTAAAAATTTAGGTGAAGGTATAGAATTTCGTCTGTCAGATACGCCAGATTTTAATCATTCATTAAAATATTGGAGTGCAATAACCGAAAGGTTAAAAAATTCACTCACTTCAGGATTTAGTGCTGAAGTGGACTCACAGATACCCATTGGTGGTGGGTTATCAAGCTCAGCAGCGTTGAGTGTTGGATTAATTAAAGGATTAAATCAATTATATAATCTTAAAATGAGTACCGGAGATATTGCTGAACTTGCATATGTGTCTGAACACGATGACTTAGGTATTATGTGTGGTAGGATGGATCAATATGCAATTGCATTTGGAGGAGTTACCTTTATTGAAACTGGTTCAATTCCTCGAGTAGAAAGATTACCTATCAGCTCACTACCACTAGTAGTAGGTAACTCACAAGAAGAGCGAAAAGCTGCCGATATATTAAATAGAGTGAAATCACAGATAGAAGAGAAAGTTCCTACCGTGATTCAAGCGTTTTCAGAGATCGAACGGATTGTTTCAGCTGGAAAAAAAGCACTTTTAACGAGTGATTATAAAACTATTGGAGAATTAATGAATCTACATCAACAACAAGAGGAATTCTTCCAAGCTACAACCCCTAAAATAAATGTATTATGTGAAGAATCTGTAAAAGCTGGTGCTTTTGGGGCGAAACAGATGGGTGCGGGTGGTGGTGGTGCATTCGAAGCTATCTGTCCTGGAAAACAAAATTCCGTAAAAGAAGCTATTGAACGGAATGGTGGAAAAACGTGGATCTGTGATATTTATTCCTACGAAGTAGATGGAATTGATTTATAATTGATGATTTTTTTATCGTAATAGAGATTATCAAGTTGATCGAATAAGCAAATGTAATGGTGAAAAAAAATTCTAATACTCACATACTTCCATCCAGTCCTTGGTCCGGATACTCTTCTAACAGAACCAGGTAATATCGTGGAAGTGATCTCGCCGGAACATCTAGCCGAGATAAAAAGCTTATTAGATACAGCTGAACCCGGATTTTTCACCCATTTTTTTAGCGTTGACATGCGGACTGTAAACATGGTTTTCACTTTACCCTCTCCTTGGGCTAGAGGAGGGGAAGAAATTGCGATGCTCACCAAAGTGATTCAGGAAGCAGATCCCAATTTAGAATTATATGAAACTGAATTCAGTCAGTTCATAATCAAAATTAAATCCGAAATTAAAGATGTCTACAAGGTATTCTATTTTCGAAAACCTCCCAAAAACACAACACGTAAAGAAATTAAACAGAAATTGGAACAAATGAGTTATTTTTTTTCGGATCTTTATAAAACCTTAAAATCTATTCCTGTTAACACATTCGGAACACTGGTTCCAATGAACGCGATTCTTAAAGAACAAAAAATTGAGATTCCCTCACGATTTATTCACGACATTGATAAAGAGCTGGATGGAACTGAGAAAAATTTCTTTTTAGTGTATCAATACCAAGATAGGAAATTTAAGTTAGAATTAATCCCGGTTAAATGCAGGAATATTTTGAAGATTAGTTTAATGCTGGGAAAAACTCTGAATATCAAAGTCGTGCAAAAAATTAGCAACATATTTTCGCAAAACAAGTTGTCGATTATCTATACTTCTGGAATCTGTATTCAATCGGGAAATTGTATTTATGAAGTTTATTTAGATGCAGAATCCATTTCGGATAAAGAACATCTTATTTCAAGTCTTGCTCGTATTACTGAGGTTCAAAACGTAAAAATTCGAGCGATTGAATCTTAATATTTTCAAAATCCAAAGAAGACATTTCGATTCTTAAACATCAACCGGGCTTCTAAATAGATTCTTTTTACAAACTTGCATGAGTAATGATGAATATTTCACCTCATTATCGCAGTTAATGCGTTGTTAGTTTTCTTTATATGAAAATAATTAACCAGATCTTTTTGTATTGTTATGGCATCAATTTTATTCATTGAAGAGAATGATATCGGTTCGGCTTGGATAACAGCCTTGCGCCGAGTCCTTAAAGAAGGCGATGAAATTAAGACTGAATATGATAGTGATACAGATTTACCAGCAAGAGATAGCACCGTCTTAATCTGTGTTAAACAACCTTTCAGTAATCCAATTTTAAACAAGCGAAGTGCAGAGAAAAAACCTCTAAAGGTTCGGTCCAAAGCAGGCAACTCATATGAAATATACGGAAGGATAGAGGATATATTCTTGATTGGCTCTATTCAGAGTAATTATATTGAGGAAGTTCTGGACGGAATCAATGATCATTACATCCAGCAATCTGCCAAAAGTTTTCCCTATTCATATCATGACCGCATTTATTCGTACTCCGCTTTTGCTTTGGAAGATTCCATTTTAGAGGAATATTGTGTACCTATACGAAAAAATGAAGAAATAACTTCTCATGAGAAACTTCGGTTTAGAAAAACTGTTAAAGAATCGGATGGAAAACTAGTTTGGAGTTTAAAAAATGGAACTGAGCTCGTTTTCGATAAAGAAATCGCGGAAAAATTTGGAATTACCGAGCTACCACTAAGTGTGTTTAACCTACCAAAAATCAATCAAATTGAGAAAGTTATCCAAAAATTACGGAAAAGCCCTCATACACGTAGAGCTCAAGCAATTACATGGCGTCCTTATTCAGATCCAATTTCAGAAGATCCTCCATGTCTACAACGTTTGTATTTTAGAATAAAGAAAAATAAACTCATGCTACAAACCACTTGGAGAAGTAGAGACCTGTTTAAAGCTTGGGAAGCTAATGTAAACGCAATGATTCGTATCCAAAAATATGTTGCCGATAATCTCGGATTAGAAATAGGTGAATATATTGATTTCAGTAATTCATTGCATATTTATGGAAGAGATATCAAAGATGTTACTAAATTAATCGCAGAATTGGATTAACCAACAAATCCTTCAATTGGTTTAAATCCATCTTTTGTTATTTTTACAATTTGATAAGAATATCCTGAACCCGCATCTCTGGTAACAGCGGACTTCAATGCCCGTTTAATAATATTCAATGCGTCTTTTTCTGTTAGATTTGGTTTCCATTCGGCTTCAATAACCCCTAAAGCATATGGTGAACCAGAACCATAAGACAAGAATTTATCTTCTTCAAAAAGTGTTCCAATGAAGTCTATTCCGTATAGAATTCCTTGTTTTTCTTCTTCAGAATATCCTCCAATAATTAATAATGCAAGATAATATCCACGACCGCTATATACTATGTTTCTTACCAGGTTTGCAATATATTTAGCTGAAGGAGTTTTTCCAGTTTCGATTTCTCGGATATTTGAAAGTGCTTGAACCTGATTAATTACAAATTGACAGTCAGCTACGGAACCACTCATGGTAGCAGCAGCAAAATCATTTACTTTAAACAGTTTTTGAGCCCGCGTGGATGCAATAAACGTTCCCGCTGTTGCTTGACTTTCTGTAGCAATAATTACGCCGTTTTTATACTTTATTCCAATAGTAGTGGTTCCCGTCTTAAGAACCTCTGAAGGTGTCGGGAGGTTGGTGGAATCCTTTTTGATTTCCATATTAAAACTAGAACAAACAACAAAATTTAATGTTTTTTGATTAGTTTGATTAGTTAATACCCCCAGTACCTTACTTAATCAATTGATTCTGATCTGGAGAACATAAAAAATTAAAACTAGAATTAATTAGGATGAATCATCGTAATTTGAGGAGTAGTTTATGAAATTCCGAGTAGTGTTAAAGACCAAGACACGTAAAGGACACGATTTAATATTAAAATTAAAAGTCCCCCCATCAAAACATCAAGGATTAGTTAATTTTCTTAATTCAGCTATGGATAATGACAACAACGTAACGTTTACAATTGAAAAAATATCCACAGATCAAGAACACAGTGAAAGTTCCGTATACGGGGATTTCAAATTTAAGAAAAAACCTACTTCAAAGAAAAAATCAACCTCCAAGAAAAAACCGACGAAAAAATCGGTCAAGAAATAGTTTTTATCAATCTCTTTTATGGATTCTTATCTTTGAGAAATGATGGCTTCTGAATTTCCTTAATATCTGTCATATATTTCTTTGATTTCTTCATTTCGGTAAAAGTATTACAAAAATTACAACAAATAACTCGTCGTAATCCACCTTTGTAGTGATATACTTGCATCATTAGTTTGTTTCTACAAGTTGCACATTTCTCTGAAATCTGTTTTTCTTGAATCAATAATCAATTCTTATGAATTTCCATGGTAGCCTCATTTACTTTTTTAGGAAGAATTTTACATCAAGAAAACTCACAATCCGTGGATTTTTAAAATCACGAGGATTTTTGCTTTTTCCTCTATAGGATTCTTTAGGAAAGCGACTATTCAGATAAATTTTCATCTTCACAGGAATCAATTGTCGATTTAGACGTCTTTGAATTTCGAGAGCTAGTTCAACACACATATTTATGCCGAAACCTTGAGATTTTAGAGCAATCGAATTAACTCCTTCTTGAATAGCATACATAGCGTCAAAAGCATAGCTACTAATGAGTTCCTCTTTTTTACTGGGATCTTTTTCGTATCTAACTCGTATTACTTGTTCTCGCATATCACTCAAACTGAAATAAAATTCGATAAAACTGATCTTCAGATATGGAATTACCTATTTATATTTGTAGGCTTGAAACAATTCCTTTTTGACCGAATGTAGAGAATTATAGATTAATGAAGTATCAATATCAATGAATGGGGGGATAAATTCATCATAAGCTACACGATTTACTTTGCATTGACCAGTTCTTTCATAAAAGGTAGACAAGGTAGGTAAAATCTTGTCGGAAATACGATTCTCTGGTTCCTTAACGTAATTAAAAAACGTTCTTGTCAGTAAAAGAATCGGTACGATGCATGCTTTCAAATTTGGATTGGTTTGATATGTTATCAATGGATAAAATTTCGAGGTTGTGTCAATAAATTGGGGAGAAAATGGTATTTGTTTATTAAATTGGGATATTTGCTCTTCTGATAAATTAAGGGTAAAAAGCTGACAAGAATTCTTTGAGTCCGCTACATTGGTAGATAGAACTTGATCTAAGATTGAAGGATTAAATATGGTGTCTGATGGGATTATCACAACGTTGCTTATTTTTTCAGAGAGATACGGAAGAAAAGAGAATAAAGTGAATAATGGGCCTTTTACATATTCGTCATTTGCGTAAATTATATCCACAGGCAATATAGACCGTTTTTTCTCACGTAAAAATTTAGTAAACTCTTGAGCTTTAAAACCCAATATTACACTAACTTGAGAAACTCCATTAAGAATTAGACTCTGGAGGATAATTTCAAAAATTGTATGTTCTGAATCAACCTTTAATAAACTTTTATGAGTCCGTCTGTGTTCTTCAATAAATCTAGTAGATGATCCGGCAGCTAGGATAAGAAAAGGGAGGTCTTTTACTTGCATGTTGCCCCACTACATATCATTATCTTCTACAGTATATACATGCACTCCATCTTGGAGAACCAATAGTGAATGTTCAGATTGTGCCACTAGTCCTCCACCTATTTCTTCAAAAATGGGATATCCCTTTAGAATCCGTCTTTTAACGAATTTGTCAATTGTGGAGTTTATATTATCCGATCCATCAATAAAATCAACTGCGCGAGGAGAAAATGGTAACGTACTGAATTTATTTTTAAATTTATGTGCTAAAGATATGTCTTCCAATTTCATATTTTTCTTCTTTTTCATTCCGACAAATTCAAAAATATTCGTTGTTTTTCCAGGTTGAATAGCTCCATAACCATTTGTAGTAAACGGTTCAATTGCATATGCTTTGTCCTGTTTTAATCGAGATGTATCTCCTGAATTAGGTATGTTGGGAATGAATGGGGAATCATGAATTTCATAAACATCAAGACCATGCCCTCCAAGGTTAGAAACCGGTTTTACATTGTGTTTTATTATAGCTTTGTATATCTGTTTTCCTATTTCTGCAACTCCAACTCCTGCACGTGCTGTTTTTATTGCAGCATTAAGACCATCCTCAGAAGCTTTCACAAGATCTTCATATATTCCCTTATCTCCACCTATATTAATAGTGACTGCAGCATCAGCGACATATCCATTTATTTCAGCTCCACAATCAACTTTTAGTAACCCACGAGGTGGACAAATAGTTGGGTCTTCTAACTCGGGACTGTAATGAGCTGCAATAGCATTTAATGATATGTTTGCAGGAAAGCCCAATCCACAACCAGCTTTTAGAATTTCTCCTTCGCATAGAGTAGCAATATCTAGGAATTTTGTCCCTGGTCGCGTGATAAGCTTAGCTAATTTCAGTGCTTTTGCTACCGCTTTCCCTGCTTTTAAGTAGGATTCGATAATTTCATCTTCCATAGTGTTCCCTTCATGGAGTTAATCTATCTGGAGTTCTTGGATAAAATACAGTTTCTTTTATCTGATCGACCCCTGTTAACGTTAAAAGAAACCTTCCTATTCCAAACCCGATTCCTGCATGGGGTGGCATACCATATTCAAAGGATCTCAAATGACTCTCGAAAGATTTTGGATTAAGTCCTTGCATCTTTAAACGTTTAATTAACAAATCCTTTTCATGAACTCGAGTTCCTCCTGAAGCTAGTTCCAACCATCCCTTTTGTAGGTCAAAGGATTCACTGATTTCTGGTTGATCGTCGGAAGGTCGAATATAAAATGGTTTTGCTTCAGTTGGCCAATGAGTGATCCAATAATAACCAGGTAAGACTTCATTTAATTTGCGATATGCTTCTGTGGATATATCTTCTCCCCATTTGATGGACATATCTGTATTTTTTTCTATTAGTTTTAAGATCTCAGTATAAGTTCGACGTTTAAATGGCTTTCGAGGAACTTCAAATGTATCTAAAACATCTAAAATTTGTAAATCCTCTTCACATTTTTTCTTAATATCTCGTGTGGTTTTAGTAAGAACATCTTCCATTACCTTGAATACATCTTCCATTGTCGAATAGCCCATTTCAATGTCTAAAGTATAAATTTCACATATGTGGCGATTTGTGAAGCTTTTTTCAGCACGATAACAGGACCCTAGCTCAAATACTCGATCAAACGGAACGGTTAACTGTTCTTTGTATAACTGAGCACTTTGGGAGAGATATGCATCCTTCTCAAAATATTTAAATTTGAAGAGTTCAGTTCCTCCTTCCGTAGCTGATCCTATAATTTTTGGTGTCACTACTTCAATGAAATCGTGTTTATTTAAGACATTTCGAATGGAAATGAGCATCTGATTATGAATTCGAAAGATTGCTTGATTCCGAGGCAATCTAAGATCCAATGCACGATGGTTGAGACGTGTGTCTAAATCTGACATGGTTTTCCCAGTCATATCTAATGGAAGCTGCTCTGGTGCATGATTCAACACTTTAATCTCCTGTGGTACGATCTCCACACCTTTTTTTGCTTTTTTGAACTCCTTGACAACACCTGTTACTGCAATTGAGGATTGATGTGGTACATCACTCTTTTTGAAAACCTCATCAGGTACAGTTCCCTTTTTCAAGGTGATCTGTATTTCCCCTTTAATATCCTGCAGAATAATAAATGTTAAAGCACCTAATTTTCGGATTCGCTGAACCCATCCCGCAATTTTTACTGTTTCTCCTATTAAATCGGGACCTAAATCGGAAGTAAAATGGGTCCTACGCCAATCATCTAATTTGTCCAATTGCATGATCATCTTCTGTATCTTTTGTTCCGTACATATGGAATTTCTCTTTAATTTTACCTTTATCCCAATATTTATTGAGAATCCCAACTGTTCAATACAGTATGGGTTTGGGGAATAAATATAAACAAGTAATTGTTATCCGGACAGACCTCAAAATGAAAGCGGGAAAGAAATGTGCCCAAGCATGTCATGCTTCCCTATCCGCCGCAGAAATCGCACGTTCTAAAAACGTAGACACTTATAGAGGTTGGAAAAAACAATCAGGACAACGCAAAATTGTATTAAAAATTGATTCAGAAGAAGGGATTCGTAAATTATACCATGATGTAATGGACGCAGGAATTGCCGCATTTTTAGTACAAGACGCAGGTTTAACTCAATTAGAACCAGGTACTGTTACTGCGCTAGGAATTGGTCCTGATAACTCAAATAAAATTGATAAATTATGTGGTAATTTGAAGCTTTTATGATTCATTGGGGGTGTTTTTTTGAGAAAACAACAATTACCTGAAACAGTAGCAGATTTAGAGAAACATGTGAGTATAACTATATTTAGTACAACAACTCCAGGAATTCATGGAGATCTCAAAATCCACCCAGAAGATTTCGTTGTTTGTGAGATTACACCAATTGGTCGAGTTTTATCCGTAAATGAGCAAATTGAACCCGGAGAGAAAAAAGGGAATCCTCCAAAAAGACCTTATACTCTTATTGATGTAGTAAAGCGAAATGAAGACACTATATTAGCGGCTGAAAAAATCGCACAGAAATTGAAGATTGAATCATATCGCGTTTCCTGGGCGGGGTTGAAGGATAATAGAGCAATAACATCTCAACGGATGACTATTCAGGGGAATTATTCACAAAAATTATCCTCTTTGGAATTTGATACTTTTTTCATTAAGAATATCAGATTTCTAAAAAAACCAATAAAACTCGGAGATTTATGGGGGAATAAGTTTGACATCATAATGCGAAATATCAAAAACATGGAGGAGGAAACACTTAAAGAGACTACTTCCAACTTTATGAGTCAAATCGCAGAATTTGGTTTTCCTAATTACTATGGGTTACAAAGATTTGGTTCTATTCGTCCCAATTCCCATCTTGTTGGAAAATATTTATTTTTATTAGATTATCAGAAAGCTGTTGAAGAGTTTCTCTATGCTACATACCCTCCTGAGCATGATATTGTAAAAGTGTGCCGAACAGACCTTAAAAAGACCCAAGATTTTCAGACTGCATTGCAAAATTTTCCGGAAGGCTTGTATTATGAACGATTATTAATTAGACATTTATCAAAAAAACCAAATGATTTTATGGGAGCAATACAGCGCTTACCTCGTCCTTTAGTTAATCTTTTGATGTCATCTTACCAATCCTATCTCTTTAATTGTGCGATAAGTGTTAGAATGAACAAGATAGGAAACTTAATTCAGCCAAAAACCAATGATATAATTTGCTTATTGATGTCGGAAAATGGCTTAACCACACCTTTACGCTATAGTTACACGAAATGGAAGAAACCCCACTTGATGAAAGCATTAGAAACGGATCGTGCACGAATTTTATGCCCAATTTTGGGATATGAGACTAAACTTACTAATAGTCATTTTGCTAAAATCTATTCCAAAATATTGAAGAAAGAAAGGTTCAAACTTGAGTATTTTAAAAATGGGAAACAACTGCGTTCATACGACTTTCGCGGTTCGTATAGGTCTATCATCGTAAAACCTAAAGATCTTCACATCGCAAGTAACAGAGATAAGCATAAATCGACATTGAGAATTAATTTCTCTCTACCTAAAGGTACCTATGCTACAATGTTACTTCGTGAGTTATCTAAACACTAAAATAAGAAAAAAAAATTAAATTTCAAAAATTTCTTTCATCAAAACTTCATCATTTACAAATGGAGTACAATTACCATCCCATTTTTTGAGAATATCTCCGTGTCGTTTTTCGAATTCTGTTACAAAAGTTTTCAACTTTGACCGGATTTCTGTTGTTTCTCTATCTGCGAAGATAGCCCCAAACACATAAGTACCATATTCAATAATCACCTTTGTGTCTCCATGGTCAATCGTACGTAATAGATCTGCACTTTTTGTAGTTTCTTTAATGAATGAGGTAATAGCACTGAACATACCTGCAACTAATCCTGGATCTGCGTCAGAACTCTCTTTGAATTTATACGAGAATACATCCCGACCGTCTTCATACATAGTGTACATAGAATCTAATTCGGCACGTTCATTCGTGAAACTAAATTCAGGCTCCCACCACAAAAGATATTTTGCTTTTGACATTCCAGCTAAGGTTCTAAATAAATTCTCCCTCTCTGTAGGATCTTGAGGTAGTAATTCATTTACAATCGCCCCATTTCGACAATCATACATGATTCTTTTGATATCATCTCGTTCATCCACTGAGGGTCGGTATGCTTTAGGAATAGAAATCAGAAAATTTTGTTGTTCACATTCCTTAGGAGTCGGCAAGTAATGAATTTGAGCAAATGTTATTTGGTCAACTAATCTATCTCGTTTTATTGTCTTAGTTATGAATTCCTGTCGAATATAATGGAATGTTAATCCCATTAGGAAAAATGCCATGAAATATCTAGTAAACTGATATGGGACAGATAATCCATAGATGATTAGATTATCACTTAAACGGATGGTTACCAAGGCAGTTCTCAAAGTGAACATTTCCGGACCAAAGACTGTCACTCGTACTAATTTTCCAGTTACCCAAAAAGTATCTCCAGAATCGCCGAAAAAAGGAAAAATTGCACCTGCATCAGGTGGTCCAAGAAATGCAATAACTTGAAATATAATTGCTTCAACTAAAATAAATCCAAAAATCACCAAGCCATTAGTAAGTAGATTTTTGTTTTGCTTGTATGAGATAGCGATAACTACTCCCACTGCTAAAACAATAATGACAGTCCCGAGAATACTAAAAGCAGAAGAGGCTTCAAATCTTAGTGCTTCAAAAAAACTTGGAGATGCTCCAAGGATGTTCAATGCTGGATCATCAGTAGAAATTAACCCATTAGCTCCACCAAGAAGTGCGCTTAGAATAAAAATTACCAAAACACTCACTAAACCATACAAGGCAGATTGTCCTAGATTAGTGGATTTTCTTTGTTTGTCACGTTCAGTTTTCTCTTTAAATTTCACACTATTTATGATTTTAATAAGAATAATTATTGCAATAGGTTCGAAAATCGCTACCATCGATACAAAAATAAAAGCGGCCATAATATAATACACAAAGAAATATATAACTAGAGCAAGAGAATTAATAGCAGAAATAAAATCTCCTCCAGAACTTTGAATTGCCTCTACGATGAAAAGTAATATACTCAAAATAGAAATTGGGGTACCCACTGACATCAAACTTGAGTATGTATCGTTTTCTAATTTTTCACCTACGAATTTTCCGTCAAAAGATGCTTTACTAGCCTTTACTAATTGAATTGCGTAAAGAAATGTAGCTATATATACAAAAAAAATCTCGATAAACCACCCTAAGCCACCATCGGTAGGACTAAGAGCATTAATATTTGCAATTTTCAATATTGTCACTAGTAAATACAAGGTAATTGGAAGTAGAACAATCAAAGATCGAAACAATCTACGTTCTTCATTTATTCCTCCTTTTGTTAATTTCTCAATAATCATATCTTTTGGACTTTTATTGTATTCAAATGAGAGCTGAGCCAATTTCTCGTTGAATTTCTCTTTACCCTCCTTCCTAAGTCGGAAAAACAAGTAAAGAAGCGAGAGAAATGGAGCTAATAAAAATATAAACGCTAAATTTATGATTGGGAATTGAGCGTAATTCGCAATAATATTGAATAATCGACTCACAAGATATGTCAAACCTTCTCCAATTCCTGCACCCCCAGCAATCAAAGTATCAGGTATAGGTCCTATTTGAAATATCATAGGAAAAACGAAATAAATCAAAAAGAAAAATGAAATACCCAATGCTATTCGTGTATAGATTTTTTTAACTACAACCTTTTTTTGCAGAAAAAGTAACGGTAACCAAATCAATCCAATAGGTAAAAGGTTGAACCCTGCAGTCATAACTATGTCTAAAAATGCCATTTTTACCACCTTTTTTATGAAATATTCTCTTGATATAACTTCATTATTTTATATTCTTATTAATTTGTGTCTCATAACTCATCTACACCTTAAATTTTTATCGACACAGGTATAATACACTCTTGTATGTTTGAGATTGTATTTCATCCCCTCTTTAATGAGTTACATGAGCTTGTAGAACCAAAGCCTGTGTTTGAAACCTACGAAACTCCTATGCGAACACGTGTGATTTGGGAATATTTGAAATCTCGAGGGTATTTTCAAGGGGACTTCAACCCAAAGGGGATTATAAATAATCCTGATATTGGATTACAAGTCAAAAAACCAAACGCATTAAGAAAAAAAGATATTGTAAGAGTACATTCTCCATATCTCTACGAATTAGTAGAACATTTATCATCTGTGGGATATGGTCAAATAGGAAATTTGGTCCAAGCTTCTCATGATTCATTGGAAATCGCATTATTAAGTGCAGGAGGAGCATATCTAGCTATCGAGGATGTGTATATTGGTGGAGCCCATCAATCTTTTGCGTTGGTTCGTCCTCCTGGGCATCATGCAATACGAGACGAAAGTGATGGACTTTGCGTGTTCAATAATATCGCTGTAGCTGTTGAAAAACTACGAAATGAGCAAAATTTCCAAGGAAAAGTTGCAATTCTCGATATAGACACTCATCTTGGAGATGGATTGTCGAAGTTATATTATGAGGATCCTCATATTCTATATTCCAGTATTCACGAGTATGTTCCAGGAGAATCCGGAATTATAACCGAGATTGGCGCTGGCAAAGGAAAAGGATTCAATATTTGTTATCCCGTTCCGTTGGAAGCTGACGATGCATATTTGGAAGGATATTGTAGGTTAATAGAAGATTATCTAATGAAGTATCGACCTGAAATGGTCATTATAGCTCTTGGTTTAGATGGACATTGGGCAGATCCAATAGGAAATCTTGCTTTTACATCAAAGGGTTACCAGGATTTTGCCAAATGGATACATGGAATAGCAGATAAATTGTGCGAAGGAAAAATTGTATTTGTACTTGAGGGTGGATACAATCTTTTAGTGTTACCTTATCTGACAGAAATATTCCTATCTGAATTTACGAGAAATACGATAAACACCAACTTTGACTCTTATATATTGCCGTTTTTTGAGAGTAGAAAAACTGAAGGTGAAGAAATAGAAAAATTGAATCAATTAGTGAAGAATCAGTTAAATCCCTACTGGGATTAAAGTTTACTCAATTTAAGTGCAGCTTCTTGTATGTGGAATAAAACATCTCGTGGTCCTGCTTCCGGTAGAATATAGGTTACAAGCAAGCCTTTTTCATATGGTGCTAAGATAATATGGCCTTTACCGGTCACATTCGTTCCTATTATTCGTTCAGGTGTATGTTCCACTATCATATATTTTATACCAAATAAAGCAATAGATCCTGTGTTAGTTTGAACCAGATCTAAAACTTGGGAAGCATGAGGAGTTAAATCCCAATTTTCTGTCTGATATACGATACCTCCATCCTTAGTTAGCACTCCTATTCCTCCAACTTTCATATTTGTCTCCACAAATATACTGTCTACAATTTGTTCGATTGTCATTTCATTTACTCCTATGTTGAATAAACTAGAAAAAGCAGAATGATCCAAAATACATTTCTTAATGACTAATCAGTGTCTCCCAGATAATTATTAAAAGAATAAACCTAATATGAAAATTAAGTAACATTACCAACAAGGTGAATTCATATTACACTTAGATTATTCAAAAAAGCCATAATGTTATCCATGCGAAGCAAAAGACGATTCATAGTTTTCACAGCAATGTATACAGCGATTATAATATGGATGTCTTTTTCTCTTCAGATGCTCTGGGTAAAGTCAGTTGTACCACAAGAATGGATACTAGATGTTAGTCCCTCAATAGCCGGTACATCGCTAGGATTAGCAGCAGTTATTAGTATCTCTCTATCTGTCTTTTATGCATGGATTATAACCAACTATAGAAGGACCGAAATTGCTACATTGAAATGTATTGGGTATACTAATAACAATGTAAGAGTGATAATTGTAGGGGAGCTTATCTGGGTCACGATGTTCTCCTTCTTCATAGTATTTGAACTCTTGATTCATATTGTAGCTTTCTCTGCGTATTTTCACTTCCATGCAGCAGGAGGAATCTCAAATTTCCATCCTATAGTTGGTTTTGGTCCACTATTGATCACAATAGGGATATTCTTGATTGCACAAATAGGAGGAATTTTAATTGCATATCGGCGCGTTTTAAGACTGAGACCGATCATTGCATTAAGGATCCAGAAATAGGAGGAACCAAAAAATGAAAGATATTATGATTAAATGTGAAGGTGTCCATAAAGAATTCCGACTACGTGGCAATATAATCCGAGCTTTGATCAATGTAAACATTGAAATTGATGAAGGAGAATTTGTCATGGTGCAAGGTCCAACGGGATGTGGAAAAACTACACTATTAAACGTGATGAGTGGATTGGATCTACCAGATGAGGGTTCAGTTATTCTGGATGGAGAAGATATAGCTCGTGCAAACGAAGATCGTCTAAGCAATATCCGACGTCAGAAAATTGGATTTGTATTCCAAGATTTCAATTTAGTTGAACATCTTACAGCAATTGAAAATGTAGAAGCATTATTATGGCCTACAGTTCTTCGTACAAAAGAAATTGAAGATCGTGCGATTGCAGCACTTCGAGCAGTTGATGTGCTTGAGCGAAAAGATCATTATCCTAGTGACTTGTCTGGAGGGGAACGTCAAAGGGTGGGTATGGCAAGAGCGATTATTCACCAACCACGGGTACTATTTGCAGATGAACCTACAGGTAATCTTGATCCTACTTCTGGAAAAAATGTTCTCGAATTATTGAAGAAACTTAACCGAGATCTCGGAACAACCATGATTGTAGTAACCCATGATGTTAATTTAGTGAAATATGGAGACCGGGTTATTAAGATGGATCGTGGTAGGATAGTTAGATAATAAAATCTTATTCTTTTTCTTTATTTTTGATTTTCAATAAATCTACACCATATTTTTTAAGTTGAGTATAAGTAAATTCCATCGGCAACCCAATCACATTTGATGGGGATCCTGATATATGTCTAATAAAAATACTTGCTCTGTCAAACATGGAATAACTCCCAGCTCTCCAGCGATATTCATCACAGAAACTCACATAGTCTTCAATTTCATCATCAGATAATGGTGAAAATTCAACTTCAGTAGCATCAACAAACTCCGATGTTGCATTTGTCTCACTATCAAAAATTATTACTCCAGTAATAAGTGAATGAGTATTCCCCATGAGTTTTTTTAGCATGATAATCGCATGGATCTTATTTTTAGCTTTCCCGAGGATTTCTCCATTAATATCAACTACTGTGTCTGCCGCAATGATAATAAAATCTTTTGTAGGAATTTGCTTCGGATTTATTTTTAACAATTGTTTTACAGAATTCGCTTTTCCCTTGGCATGCAATGACACTAATTCTTTAGAAGATAATCCGGGTTTATGTGATTCATTATAATCGCTGACTATCACAACATGAGGAATTGCTGCATTCAAAAGAAGACGTTTTCGATCTCGTGATTGACTTGCAAGAATAATAGTTTTATTGAGATTCATTATCTATGTATATCAAATAACTTCATTTCTTAAATAATACTAATCCCATTTTGATGAAAGACTTACATAGGCTATACACGCGAATGAGTGGAATTTCAGTTTCTTCAGCAATGGATTCTAGATTTTTCAATCCATTTATTGCTTGAAAAACGACTTTGCTATCCATACTTGAGAATAAATCATATATTCCTCTTTCATAGATTTTCTTAATTCGCTTATAAGGAACTAATGCCGCATCAAATTTAGAAATATTTGCCCCTAAATTCTCAGGATCAAGACTATCTTTATGTTGCATAATGTTTTCCAAAATTGACTCAAATTCTTTAAATATCTCAGTTTCTCCATCCCATTTGTTTTCCGTGATAAACGGGAATCTACGGATAAATGCAGAACTGATCTTCTTGAGCATGGCTTCCACCAGTGGTGCTTGTATATCTTTTCCTTTACTAGCCCCAACAAATAGTAAATTGTGATCATTCGGAGGTTTGAAGAACATAAAACTCACATCTTCCATCTTCATTTCCTTCATATTTCCCAAATTATCTACATTATTAGCGAAGGAATTAATTGCAGAAAGAAATCCAGAGATCATGGTAATTTGGTCATCGTGGGCACCGCCGTCATTGTACAAGCATTCATTTTTCGTAAAGATGGGAAGACCATTCTTTAAGATAAATAAATCGTTCAACATAGGAGAAACACTAGCATTGGCCATCTCTTGTCGAGTAAAGAACACATTGGGGCATAAATAAGTTAGCGTAATATGAAGATAACACACCTAAGAATTAGAAGAGAAAAAAAAAGAAATCGTAAATTTATATTTATAATTTTGTTCCGCAATTCGGACAGAATGGGTCTCCAGGAACTACTTTAGATTGACAATTTGGGCAACTTACACCAATATTACTTGTAGATCCATCGGAAGTCATTGCAGTAGTTATTTTTGGTTCAGATTTTTTCTTCCTTGCTTTCTTAACTTTCTTGTTTTCTAAGCCATCTGGTTTATACTTCAAACTACCAATTAATGCACCAAAAACACCCGCAATTAATCCTCCTTCTACACATGAAGTCAGGACTGCCGCCCAATATGGAAGATCTGTCATTCCTTTAAATAACCCATTAAACACCGTCATTAAATCAAAGAATTCAGCTAGACCCACCCCACCTAATGCAGCATTTACAATTGCTTGGATTATTAGTGGGAACAACCCAATAAACAATGCATATGCAAGACCAATTGCTAATCCCGTATCAAATCCTTGTCTCGCTTTTTTACAAAATAGTGCAGCTGTTATAGTTCCAACTAATAACCATGGTAATACAATTGCTAAAGCCATACCTATGTCATCAGGTCGGTAGTAGAGTGCCCAGTGAAGAGGGAAGAAACAGATCATATCTATACCCATTATTCCCTGAATAATAAACGGAATAAAAGAACCCAAAAATCCTGGTAAACTTAATATACCAAAAGCACTATCAATTGCATCTCCAATATCGATAAACAAGTCTCCCGTTACTGCAGCTCCTAAATCCAATACATTAAACGCAAACCAGGCCAACGGAACAAGACAGATCATTCCGAGGCATCCAGTCCACATAACACGCCATAATCCCATTTTTGAATCATTTCCTATGTTTTTCGTTGTTTCGTTTTGTTTTCTTATAGATCAAGAAAATTTGTATAGATAAATATTAGGAACAATAAGCCCGATCTCACCTTTATACTTAATTAGCTACATTTGTCTAACAATTTTAAGATTAGATAATTTGTATGACGTTTCTTCTATAGTTTTTACACTCTAGTGAACTACCACTTTTTAAAGGTAGTGGATTCGAAGCGCAATTTACACAGGTAATCTTACTCTCACCGGAGTGTTCAAGACCCCTCTACTCCCTCCGTCAAAGACATGGGGAGCTACTTTTTTTACGATGTTTCTCGCCCCATTTGAATCCGCATTCAGAATCATCCCACAATTATTACATAAATACAATCCTCGATGTTTTCGGTTGGATTTTTTACGCTCATTACACACCGAACACGTTTGACTCGTATACGCTTCATCGACTTCATGATACGTAATTCCGTACAGGTCACATTTCGCTCGAAGCTTCTGTTTAAACAATCCATATGTAATATACTGAAAATGCTGATTGGTTTTCTTTCCTAAATGTATATTTTGTTTAATAGCAATTAGTTCTCCAATGATTATCTGACCGATCCGATGCTCTAAACAGTGTTTCACTAGATAATTGACATTCTGAGCCATGAAATTGCGCATCTTATTCTTCCGATCAAAGAGAAGCTTTGCCATTTTTTTCCCGAATTTTATACCTTGAAGGTCATAGATCGATTGTAATTGAGCTTTTTGTTTATTCCACCATCGGTTATATGATTTGAAACCTTGACCTTCTAAAATGAAGGAAGTCCCAATGGAAGAATAACAGGTTGCAAAATTGCCTAACCCTAAATCAATTCCAATATACCGATCATGCATTAAATTCGGTCGGTTTAAATCTTTCAAATAGACAAATTCTATTTCAAAATATCTCCCCTGGTATCTTGGTATTAATCGGATTTCTTTAATAACATGCCCCTTAACATTCGGGGGGATGTAAAAATTGAGAAATTTCCGATGCATGTTTCTCCGAAACCACATCCCTAACGATAATCGAATTTGATCTCCTTTGATCTTGAATTGATCTTTAGGAAAGACACATATAAAATACCCATCTTTCGGGAGATAATGGGGGATCTTTGCAGGTCGGTTATACTTTCCTTGTTGTTTTTTCTTCAATAAGGAAAAATAGGATTTAAATGACCGATCAACAGTCTTTATAGTTTGCTGAGCCGTTTGGGAAGGTAATTGTGCATAGTTTTCATTATCCTTGACGAGATGGTAAGCTTGTGGATAATTGAGATACGTTCCATTTTTTTCATAGTATTGTCGTAATGTCCAGAGAGTCACATTGTAAAGATTTTTCGATAATCGAGCGAGATACTTTAAGATTTGATATTCTTCTTTCGATCGTTTCCGAATATGATTTTTCTGCACAAGATACATTAGGATAAGAATTGAGTTGCGGTTTAAAAAGAGAAGGAGAGTAACAGTTTATTAATGAAATTCATTCCCTTCTAAAGGAAGGGATCTTCTTTCGCCTTTTAAGATAAAATAATGGATTGTTACAAAACTAAATCCTTTTGAAAAGTAATTTTATACCTATTGAGCACATCATTTATACTGAATTCTTGAGATTGAGGACCGATCGTTTCAACTACAAAGGATCCCACAACACTACCAAGCTGGCATGCAACTCTAAATGGTAAACCACGTGATAAACCAAATAATAAACCTGCGCGAAAACCATCTCCCGCTCCCGTAGGATCTTCCACTTGCTTAGGGGTACATATTGGTACCTGATACATGTTACCTTCGAAATGGCAATCAGATCCTTTTGAACCTTTAGTAACAATAACATTGGGATTCATTTTCAGTAAATCTTCTAAACTGGAATCTAATTTCTCCAAAATCATGTTTATTTCATATTCATTTCCAATAAGAAGGTATGACTTTGGAATAATCTCTCTTAGCATTTCTGGGGTAAATTCTGGAGTAACTTGTCCCGGATCGAATAGGAAAGGAATGTTCATCTCAGCTAATTCTTTTGCCCATTGCAATGTAGCTGGAGAAAAATCAGGGCTTAGAGATGCGATTCTAACTTCATCTGGTGACGTATATTTTTCTTTAAGGTTAATCTGGGTTCCTCGGACCATTGCACCCCTGTGAAAAATAATTAGTTGATTTTTGTTATTATCATTTACTATATAACAGGATGCTGAATGCAAATCAGGATGGATCTCTCCCTCAAAACTTACTTGCGGGAAGGATTTGATACGATCTTGATACCCTAAGTCCACAAAATCTTGTCCTACTGAAGTCACGATACCTGTTTTTCCGCCCAACAAAGATAAATTATATCCAATATTTCCCGCAGTTCCCCCAAAAGACTTAATCTTTGTTTCGGGCATTACAGCGAGATTAAAAACTTTATTGTCAGCATCGGTTGAGATGGTATGGTTCATATCTCCGCTAAAATTCATGATAAAATCATAAGCAATAGAACCCATGACTAAAATTTTGTTATTTTCCATATAACAAGCCAACATTGCATCTCAATTAAAGTACTAGGTTGAGCAAAATCATTTTAAGGAACTACAGTTTGTTAGTACTGAGAATCTATGGGAAAATCCAATCAAAATGAAATTCGATTTGATCCCATTTTACGTGAGTGGGTCATTGTAGCTCAAAATAGAACAGTACGTCCTGTGCTTGGGAAAACATTCACAAAAGAGAAACCAAAATTTGACTGCCCATTTTGTCCTGATGCACCAGAAGGTTCTGGTGTATGGGTTGTAAAGCCTCTTCCTAACCGCTTTCCCGCTTTAAGTCTGGAAATTGACGGAAAATTCTTAGATGAGATTACAATTGGTGACTTTTATAAAAAACGACCAGGGAAAGGTAATTGCGAGGTTATCCTTTTCACCCAAGATCATGATAAAACCTTGGGAGAACTCTCAATATCCAACATCATTGCTTTAATTGATTTATGGAAGGAACGATTGGAACAGAATATGAATAAAGAAGAACTGAAATACACTTTTATTTTTGAAAATCGAGGAAAAATTATAGGTGTAACCCTCGCCCATCCTCATGGACAAATTTATTCTTTCCCCTTCATACCACCTCGCATTGAAAAAGCAGTGGAATCCTCTAAAGCATACTGGAATGAAAATGAATCCTGTCTGTTTTGCAAAGTATTGGAAACTGAATTAAAGGATAAATCCCGAATTATTGAAGAGAATGCTAATTTTGTAGCTTTTATTCCTTATTTTGCTAAATGGCCGTATGAAATTCATATTTATCCCAAACATCATTATTCTTATATTTCTCAGATTCCAGCAAGCGAATCAGAAGATTTTGCTAGCATTATCAAGCGTACGGTTCAAAGATTAGACAAATTATTTGGATTTGTTATGCCGTATGTCTTTTCTCATCATAATGCACCATATAATGGTGGATCGTATGATCATTTCCATT
Source organism: Promethearchaeota archaeon (assembly GCA_016839865.1). The sequence goes on from JAEOTN010000155.1 coordinate 25,738, forward strand.
ATCATATTGAAATGTATCCCCCATATCGTGCAAAAGATAGAATTAAGTATATTGCTGGAGTGGAAATGGGAACTCATACCTTTATCAATCCGACAAATCCTCAAGAAAATGCAAAAAAACTCCGGGAGATCGATCTATCTGAGTGAAAAAATCTTACTAGCGTTTGTAGGGCTTCCTGCTTCTGGAAAATCAACTGCAATTGAAGCTGTAAGAGAGCTAGGAACCACAATTACTATGGGTGATGTGATTCGAGAGGAAGCATCTCGTCAAAAATTAAATCATAGTCTTGAAAATATCGGAAAAATCGCACGTAGCTTAAGATTTGATTATGGAGACGATGTGATTGCTAAACGATGTATTGAAAAAATAAGGCACCTTAAGGAATCTGTTATCCTTATCGATGGGATTCGATCAATGATAGAAGTAAAACGATTTCGTGAACACTGGTCGTTATATGTTATAGCCATTATCTGCTCCGATGAGATACGATTCCAACGAATTAAAACACGCGGTCGTTCAGATGATGCCATAAATAATGCAAAAATCCTTAAAAGAGACATTCGAGAAATTGAATTTGGCTTAAGGGATGTGATCGAAAATGCAGATTACACAATTCATAATAATAAAGACACGAATTATTTAGTCACTCAAGTCCGAAAGCTGGTATTGGAGGAAATATTAGCATGATAGAGGTAGAAATTAAGGTTGAGGTCCATCCAACCGAAGATGCTGATAAGATCTTAACGGTTATAAACAATTTTGCAGAATTGGATAAAGAGAAAATCCAAATAGAACAAGTCCATGATGATTATCACATATATTCCGCAAAATTGCATGGTAGAGGAGCACTTCAGGCTATGTTCACAGGATTACGCTCTCAGCGGATTGTTGAATCTGCAAGAAAGCATTTAATGGGTCGTAGAAAAGATGATGGAGTATCATTTATGTTACATAAGCAAGGATTATTTGTACAGAGATTTCATTTCTGCCATAGTCCAGAAGAGAGTCCAATGGGACCAGTTTGGATTAAAATTAAATCTGATGATATTACTCGAATATTGGAATATCTTGTTCCGCATACAGTTAAAGGAAAACCACAAGAGGTTGATTATTTACCTTCATAACCTTAATAGAACTTTAAAGATATAGTGTCATGTTAACAAGGATTAAGTGAATTCTAATGGAGAAAGAGGATAATTTATTCAAGAAAAACCTACATGCAATCGGGAAACTGAAATATGTTCAAGGGTTAAAGAATTCAGATATAGATTGTATCATATGTGAAATTATCAAAGATTCAGATAAAGTACAGGTATTAAAAATCTACCAAGACGACCTCATGGCAATTTCTCTTAATTTATATCCATTTAATCCAGGACATTTAATGATTTTTCCAGTTAGACATGTCTATGATTTCCGTGATTTATCCAAACCAGAAGTGTTACATTTGACAAAATTAATCGGAAAATGTCAGGACCTCCTCACAGAAATGTATAATCCTACTGGATATAATATCGGATTCAACCAAGGAAAAACAGCAGGTGCGAGTATTAAGCATTTACATCTCCATGTAGTTCCTCGATTTAATAGAGAACTTGGATATATTGATATAATTGGGAAAACCCGAGTGGTAGTCGAAGATGTACACTCTGTATTTGAAAAAATGAAAAAATTAGCACCTAAGTATTTCGGACAATAATTATCTCTTTTTCGTCAAATCTCGTCTAAGAATTTTGATTCTTTTCTTATGTTCGGTTATTTCATTCTGCAAAGCAGAGATTTGCTTTTCATGAGATTCCTTTAATTCTGCAATTCGTCTGGTTAATTTTGCTTCCTTTTTAGTTTCATCTTCAAAACTTTTTTCTGCATTCAGTATCTTTTCACTTAGCTCTTTGTTTTCATTACGTATTTTTTCCAACTCAAGATCCTCTTTAATTGCAGTACTTCTTATCTGTTCTACTTGTGTTTCTAAGCGTTGGATAATGGCTAGATCTCCCGTTTCTTTTTCTCGTAATTTCTTAATTTGATCAAATAATACTTGTCTTTGTTGCTCCCCTTCCATCAAATTTTGATTTAAATCTTTAATTTCCTGTTCTAATTTTTCGATTTCAGAACTTGTATTCCCTTTTGTACTTAATTCTTGCTTCAGTTCCTTGATAACTGCATCATTATCTTCAGCATACTTTCGTAAATCCTCTGTTTTCTTTTCTAAATCGAAGATTGCCTTTTCTTTTGTAGTAATGACTTGGTCTTTATTTGCAATAATCTGGTTAAGTTCATCATAATCCGATTGCTTTACCGTATCTGCTTCCATATATTGGATTTGCTCATTATATCCCCCAATTTCAGCTTGTAAATCTTTGATTATTGCATCTTTATTTGCTATTTGCTCTTGATATGAAGCTGATATGTTAGAATTTTCATTCATTTGGAACTGAGTCTGGGATAAATCTTCTGTCAAATCCTGATTCTTCCGTTCTAA
>JAEOTN010000156.1 GCA_016839865.1 Promethearchaeota archaeon
ATACTTCTTAGAGTTGCTATAACTGCCATATTAATTGGGCTTAATACTGTTATGACAATGGTTTTTTCTATCTTCTTACCAGCCTCTAATGGTTTTTTTAATATTGGAGAATCTATGGTGTATATCTCCGCTATATTATTCGGGCCATATATTGGTGCCATAGCTAGTGGAGTAGGAGCAGGACTTGCAGATATTTTAATTGGGTACGCACATTATGCACCCGCTACGCTGATTGTTAAAGGGGTTGAGGCATTAATCGTTGGGTTTGTGTATCAAAAATTAATGGAAACCGCATTCCTTTCAAGTAAAGGAAAATCGGGGAAGCGAAGAGAACTTTTCATTATCATATTGATTGTAGTTGCGATTTCATCTCTCATTCTATCTATGGGTTTAATATTCTCCCTTGGTCCTGCAGATATCTTTGGTTTTAATAACCCCCAAGATAACCCCCTTTACAGTTTTCAAGCAAATTTAACATATCCATTTTGGATGATATTTACCGGAATAATTGTATTGTTAATTTTTGGAATTTACATTTTTCTTGATTCCAAGATTTCTCTTAAAATTATTGCTATGTTTACTGGTGGAGTCGAAATGATATTAGGATACCTTATTTATGCAACAATATTGTATGGATTCGCAGCAGCGTTTACAGAAGTGCCATTTAATTTATTACAGGTGTGTATTGGGATCGGGATTGCGGTTCCCATCTCTGGTCCGATTAAAAACACGCTAAAACTTTGACTGGGTTGAAATCATGAATAGTATTCGAGATATCAACTCACTACGAGTCCGCCATCTACTATTGAGGATTGTGACAGGGCTGTTTTTCGTAGCAAATCCAACTTTTTTTTGAAGGATTCCTCCGTCAACGAGGTTTTATGCAATAGGAAATCAAAATTATGTTTCTGCATTAGAAAACGCTCCATAATGTTTATCGCTGCATTTATATCTCGATCAATTTGATTTCCACAATTACATTTTATATTTCTTTCAGATAATTTTCGTTTTTTTATAGTACCACAAATACAACACTTTTGGGATGTAAAGGATTCGTCAATTCTTATCACTCTTTTACCTACTTTTTCCGCTTTGTAGGTTAAGAATTCAGCGAATCTTCCCAAGGATCCAGTATTATGTATTGAATGGTTAAGTGTTTTGTTACTTTTTGTTAATTTTGCATTCCCTGTACCCTTTTTCTTTTGAGCCATTTTTTGAGGAGTTAATTTACCGATAATTATTGTATTAGCTTTAGTATTAGAAATTATTTTCTTAGAAATTTTATGTTGAAAATCGCGTAGTTGATTTACACACTTATTCTTCATTTTTAGGAATTTTTTATTATAGAAAATCCATCTGTGACTGAATTTCTTGCAATGATCGCGTTTAGATTGTATTTCTTCACATTTTTTCTTCCAAAATAAATCTATTCTGCGGTTTTTTATTTTGGTAGATTGCATATGTAAATTTATGGCAGATACTAAATTGATTAATCCTAAATCAATTGCCTGGTATAATCCATTGTCTTTGAAATCAGGTGGAATAACCTCATATGTTATATGGATAAACCACTTTTGATTATGTTTTTTGTATGAAATTTCTACTTGTTTGATTTTTTTACCTTTACTCAATTGAATACCATTAAATGTAAAATTTAGAGGGATCTTAGAAGGATGTTTATGTGAAAAACATATAGTTTCATTGAGAATTTTGAATCCTCGCTGATTATAACATAATGTAAAAAAATGATTCTTACCAATAAATTTCGGGGGATGAGCACTTAGATCTTTCTTTTTGTGTTTAGCATAAAAAGATTTAAAATTCGAATCCAACTTTTTCAAGGTCATCTGTAGCACCTTGGAATACACCCATTGATATTCTGGGAATTTTTTTTTTATTAATGGCAAATTATTCTGTTGTTGATTATAGGTTATGTAATTCCGCTGTGATTTTTGCTTTAATTGTTGAATAATCCAATCTTCTTTTCTTTCTTGAAGAGCAAAATTATATATTAAGCGACATTTCTCAGATAACAAAAATAATAAATCTATCTGACCAATTGATGGATAGATTCTTTATTTTTGCGTTAGAAACATTGCTGAACCCATTCTCCCCAATTAATATGATATAAAAAAGAAATTATATCTATTTAAAGTGAGAGAGTCAATCAGAAATATAAAAAAAACTTTAATTCCTCAATTGCTAAGTTCTATTATTAAAAAGGTACCGCTATCATGCCAAATTACACTCGAGAAGAACTTGCTAAGAAAACTGCCTTGACAAACCAAATGCGAAACAACCTGTACCATTTTTTACGATATTTCATTAGTAAAGGATTAAGTAATCAAGAAATTAGAGATAGGTTGGAACGCATGGGTAAAAATATCGCTACTACAATTCTCGAGAATATGACATTTCAAGGAACGAATCTTGAAGAATTATTTTCCACAATATATCTTGATATTTTTGAAAGTAAGGTATCTATTTCTCATAACCGTAATTATGTGATGATAGAAGATAAGAAATGCTCATTATGTAGATACAAACGAGAAAACCTTGAAGTTTCACCATGTATTGTGATTGCGTCCCTAGTAAAAGAGATATGTAGTGTTAATGGCCATAAGATAAAGGAATGTGATGTCACAAATTCAGTTGCTTTAGGGGATTTATCGTGTATGCATTCATATGAAATAACCAGGAGTGAGGAATAAGATGGTATTTCGATTTCTAATTGGTCGAACGGCGAAATTTTTTGGTAGAAATACGAATTTATTATTTTTCACTACACTTTATCGAGAAATGTATAAAGAAATAGTGGATATAACGGGAGACGAAACAAAAGCATCACGTATATTAAAGATGGTTGGCATTCACGGGACTTTTGAATCGGGTCGACGACAAATCACTGTTTTACGTATGTTTCCTAATAATCCAGTAAAAGTGATGGAATATATTGATGTGATCTGGTATGTGATATTTGGAACAAAATTGGATGAATACGAATTGGTCAAAATCCCTCAAGAGGGAAAAAAATATCCGGACTTAGTGTTTCACATATCTAAATGTCCCATTTGTGGAGGTTATGGAGATTCTCCTTTAGACACCATTGATTGCAATAAAATTCAACCGAGTGAGAGCTTTTATGCTACCGGATTAGTTGGTATGCTGGAAGAAACTGCAAATTTCATTCTAGAATTAAAAAGAAATGATTACAGGATTCAAATGCAAGAAACTAAGTGCTTTTGCAAAGGGGATTCTGAATTGGAATTAAGGTGTCACATTGTTCATAAATCCGATTTTATCAAAGACATCCAGCAATTGGATGAAGCTTTACAAAGACCATTTTTACTTGAAGCAGATCTGGAATCAGCTGATGATATTCTGAGTAAACCTCTTGATGCGATTAAAGAACAATTAGTAACCGTTATTCAAGATAAGATGGGGATGAGTACATTTGAATTCATGGAATATTTCCGGGGTTATGAAGATGATGCAATACGAATCCTAGGATTTCTACTTATACATGTTCTAAACGAAAACGGGAGAATTATTGAAAAAGCATGTGAAAATGAATCCTTAGCGAAATTAATGGGACATTTTTATAATAATTCCTTTGAAATGACTGAATTAACGCTTCCCTTCGACATTGTCCGTGATTATAAGAAAATTATAATAGCTTTTTTCACAGATATAGCACCAGTAGATATATTGAATCGATTTGAGGAGTTTGAACCCTCTTATGTAATCACTTTGTTCTATGAGGGCGTGAAAAAAGCCCTTACTGATCTCGGAGTAAATTTCGAAGGATTAAAGTCAAATATTTGGGAGGAAATGGAGTTGCATAAAGTGATGAAAAATCCTGCCAAAAACAATACAGAGTTAACTGAAGAGGAGAAAAAGGAACAAACAGAAAGAAAAATTCAGTTAATGCAAGAGGTATTCAAACTCATGATGGCACTTCTTGCAATTCCTAATCGAGTTTTACTCTCTTCTTTGCATGGAACATCAAAAGCTTTATTTTCTTCCGGCGGAGAAGGTATTGGAACTATTCGGGATCAAGTGACAAAAGTAATAGATTTGATGGAAAAGTTATAGGCTTTGTTTTCTTATTTCTTCTAATTGTTCGAGTACTGTGCTATCAAAATTGTGATCTAGTAGATAGAATGCTTTGGCGATCGATAGCATGAAAGACTTAGGTAAGAACATGATATTAGACCATCCAGAAAAATTCTTCTGAGCGGGTTCTAAACAAAGGTATTTGGTATTCCCTTTAGGATATTGATAATAACACGCTCCTGTGAAAATATTAATGGAGAATGATCCTTCTTCAATTTCAACATAAATTTTTCTATGGTCATGTTTGAATCCTAAGGAATCCAAGATCTTATACATTTTATTCAGAGAGGAATCATATTCTTCCAGACTTTCGAAATAGATTTCTCGGAACTCCTCGATATTGTAAGCATTTTTTGGGATGTTTTTTACAGCATCAGTAAACAAATCCAATATGATGGTTTCATAGAATTTTCTCAGATTTTGATAAAAATGCATATAGCGTTCTTCGGTGTTCGTTTGTGAGTGATACGATTCATCCACATCAAAGTATCTGATTTTGAATCCTAACTCTTCGGCTTCAGTAACCAATTTTTTATTATATTCATCTTCATTCACAGGGTTCGATAGGACAATTAAAAATCTCAGAAAAGTATGCTTTCGAAATTCTCGTATGATTTTTAATGTTTGTGCAACTCCTTCGGCAGAATTGTTGGAATGTAACACAATAGAACCAATAGAACCATTATAGAATAAGGATCTTACCCATTGGAAGAAATTTTGAGGAGAGATGTCCCAAATTATGATTTTTGCGATTTGTTCATTTCGATCATGGAGATGTTTCACTGAAATATTTACACCAATTGTGTCTGAGTAAGAGGTATTAGTTTCATTGGATATCTCTAAATTCGCCCGGATCATGTCAAAAAAATAAAGTTTATCCAACGGCTCCGTGGAAATGAAAGATATTTTAAATAGAAAAATCGGTGTAATCCCCCTGAATTTTTTGTGCTAGAATATTAAAGTTGATTCAGCATATTATATGTATAGTTCAGATAATTTTTAATTTTGGATTAGAGAAAATAAGGTAAACAACAACAGCTGAGGATTACACGATATGGCGGATGAATTTAATGCGGTGCTAAACTCTATGCGAGAAGCACCAATACGAGAACAAGTAGAAGGGCTATCAGTAGTTATAGAAAAAATGATGATGCTTATTATGAGCATTCCTGATATGGTTGACAAACAATTGAATCAACTGAATCAACAAATTGTTTCATTACAATCACAAGTTTCATCTTTGGAATCACGAATCGCCTCGGGAGCGACAGCGGCACCCGGAGCACCAGCTCCAAGAGCAGGAGCAGGTATGCCAGGAGCCCCACCACCACCACCAGGAGCACCAGCACCCAGACCACAAGCACCAGCAAACCCAATTTCATTACGATCTAGCATTATGGGTGAGCTTAAGGAACTTTTCAAGAAACGTAGAGCACTCAGCGAATAATTTATTTCTTCATTAGTTTTTATTTACATGAAATTGTGTATAAGTGAACTAAAAGATTTTATTTATCTATTTTGATGTCATAGTTATCAAAAGATTAAGTGAAAAAAAATGCCAATTGTCACCACTGAGGACGAGAAAATTTTAAGCGCAACCGAGATTGAAGTAGCGCATATGCTAAAACAAATGTCGAGTAAAGAGAAAAAAATAGCCAATTCAGAGAAGTCACTCGCAGACCAATATTCGGATTATACCCGATTCATGGGCATTTTTGTCCGAAAATTAAGAGATTTAACCAAACAATTAGATATCTTAAGTCGTGAAAACCGGTCTGGCGTAACGAAGGAAGATGTGGAAGATCAGAAGCAATATGTCCACCATCTGGATAATGCTATTGATATTAAAGAGAAATACTATGATAAACTGAAAGATCTCGCAATCCAAAAAAGATCTTTACTCGAAAAACGAGTGGAATATGCTGACATTATGATCGATATTGCACGATTACGTAAGAAAATCGTAGATGCAGGATTAAAAATTGAAACTGCGAAGAATAAAATGGTTGCAGCTGAAAAAATCGCATCAACGGAAACGAAATTAAAAGACCTGGAAAGAGAATACAACCGAAAGAAAAAGGATCTTGGGAAAAAGGTTGAACAGCTCGAAAAGGAACGCGATGAAGTGAATGAGATGTGGGAACATCTCAAAGGTGTAACAAAAGCAATGGAATAATTTCTTTATAGATCAAATACAATCCAAATTTCGGATTTTTCTTTATTTTGTTTAATTTCAAGAAATGAGTAAGTGACGGCTTTTATCTCAGTTTTCATTTCGTGTCGAGAGGAATCAAATAATTCGCCTTTTGCGATAGATTTAATAGTGTATAACTTGGTTTCCTCATCAAATTGAATTGGAGAAACCTTCACTTCCGAGAATAATAGTCGTTTAGCATCGAAATAATACAAATATTCTGAGAGGTAATTCACTATTAGAATTTCTAAATCAGGTTCGGAAATAACGGTTTCTTGGGTTACTTCAGAACGGATATTCTCAGCAGAGGTCATGATGTTCATCATACCTAACACAGTTTGTTCCACTGCTTGTGCTAATGTATCGCCAACTGAATGTACTTGAATATCTGCAGTGTGATCATGAAATTCATAAAAATTAGGCATTGTCTTTGGTTAGGAGGGAATAGAATTAAAAAATTGAGGTGTTATAGCTTGATAAGTCTGATCATGTCTAATCGACTGAGTTTCTCAATTATCATTTGTGCATTTTCGGTGGTTATTCCTAAATCCTCAGCGATTTCATGAATATCTTTGCTGCCATCACATAAATGAGCGATTTTGTATTCTGAATCCGTCAACATTCCTTGAGAAATTACTTGTTTAGGTAATCGCTTTTTCTTCCATTCTGCTGACACTGGTTCCTCTTCGAGAATTTTACCATTTA
>JAEOTN010000157.1 GCA_016839865.1 Promethearchaeota archaeon
ATTGCAGTTGGGGTAGATATCGACGGTGCTGGCAGTGTCGCTATGCCTAAAAATGGTAAACCCGTATATCGTAAAACTCCTGAAGATATTCGGGAATTAGTGAAATCAACTTCACTTCCCGTAATCATTAAAGGTGTAATGACAGTAGAAGACGCCCAAATCGCTATGAGTGCTGGAGCTGCAGCAATTGTAGTGAGCAATCATGGAGGACGAGTGTTAGATCACACTCCAGGAACCGCTGAAGTTCTACCTAAAATTGCTTCTGTTGTCAAAGGTAAAATAAAAATTATTGTGGATGGAGGGATACGCACCGGATATGATGTTTTAAAGATGTTGGCACTAGGTGCTGAGAGTGTGCTAGTTGGACGAGATGTAATCCGAGCTGCAGTTGGCGCGGGAGAAATAGGAGTCAAATTGCAAATGGAACATCTCCAAAAAGGTCTTGAAAAAGCAATGAAAATGACAAATTGCAAAAATCTGAAAGAAATTACATCGGATGCTTTGGAAACATAACTTTCATGCATTAATTTTATATTTTTCTTCCTTTTTCCTATAAATCTCATGGATTTCATAATCTTTTATAAAAAATAGGGTTAAATTCCTTCTCGTTTTTTCTACTCTACACATAGAGAGTGCGAAAAATGTCAAAATTACCGAAAGACACGCAATATAATAAAACAGTATTAGAAGACTATGAAGAACCTTCTGCCGAATTATGTATGAGGTGTATGAATAAACCATTCAAGGGTTTAGTGGGAGTGATTGTGGATGAATCGAATATTACTCATATAGATGGGAAAAACGGAAAATTATACTATAGAGGATATTCTGTAGAAGATTTAGTAGAGAATTCGACTTTTGAAGAAGTAGCATATCTTCTGATCTTTGGAAAATTGCCAACAAAGTCGGAATATGATGATTTTTATAAGTTACTGGTTAGTGAGAGAGACATTCCAGATCCAATATTGACAATACTTAAGAGCTACCCTCGAAATACAACCCGTATCGAATTGCTCCGAACTTCTATCTCCGCGTTAGCACTGTATGATCCGGATGATTACAATTACACAGAAGAAGCGAATATACGAAAGGGAATTCGAATTATTGCTAAAATTCCAACAATACTAGCATTTTCTCATCGAATTCAAGAGAATTTACCTATAATTGAACCCGATCTTTCAGGAGAATTATGCCATGCAGGAAATTACTATTATATGATGACGGGCAATAAGCCAACCAAAGAATTCTCGGATGTTTTCGATAAAATTCTCATATGCCATGCGGATCATTCTATTAATTCATCTACATTTTCTTGCCGAGTAACTGTATCTACCTTATCAGATATTTATTCAGGTGTAACTTCGGCGATTGGAACGCTTCGTGGCCCATTGCATGGAGGAGCTAATGAACGGGCAATTAAAATGCTGCTGGAGGAGATAAAAAGGAAAGAGAATGTAATTCCCTATATCAAGAAAAAGCTTGAAAACAACGAAAAAATAATGGGAATGGGACATAGAGTGTATAAAACCTGGGATCCTCGAGCAAAGATCTTAAAAAAACTTTCAAAACAGCTTTGGGAAAAAGAAGAAGCAGGCGAACTTGATAAAATTCCTGATAGAGAGCATGAAGATCATAAAGGTGAAATTGATAATTTATTCGAAATGACCGACATGTTAGCAAACTTCATCATCAAGGAGAAAAAAGGAAAAATCTATCCTAATGTGGATTTATTCTCGGCAGGTCTTTTGCATGTTATGGGTATTCCCACTCCTTTATTTACTCCCCTCTTTGCAGCTGCTCGTTCAGTCGGTTGGGTAGCACAAGCTATCGAACAGTTATCTGACAATAAATTAATTCGACCTCGACTCCGATATATTGGTGAGTTAGATAAGAAATGGTTAAAAATAGGGGAACGCTAGAAAAAGTGAATACAATGGATACGATCCAATCAAATACCATAGAGAAATTGCCCACAAGTATGGGAGAAGTGAAGATTTTCAATATTCAGAAACTTGAGGAGCAAGGATTAGGGAACATTAGCAAACTCCCGTATTCTCATCGCGTATTATTAGAAAATATTCTTCGAAATATGGATGGCAAACTAATTACTAAGGACCATCTGATGGCAATGTGTAAGTGGGACAACAAAAGCAATACACCCTCTGAAATTGCATTCATCCCCTCACGAGTTTTACTACAAGATTTTACGGGCGTTCCAGCAGTTGTGGATTTAGCAGCATTACGTTCTGCAATGAAACGTGCGGGAAAAAACCCGGGTGATATTAATCCACTAAATCCAGTCGACTTAATCATAGACCATAGCGTCCAAGTTGATTTTGCGGATTCAGTAGATGCTTGTGAGAAGAATGAAGCAAAAGAAATGGAACGAAATAAAGAGAGATATATTCTATTGAAATGGGCACAGGAACAATTAGAAAATTTCCGAGCAATACCACCCAGCCGAGGCATATGTCATCAAATTAATTTAGAATTCCTAGGCAAGGTTGTTCACAAGCGAGAAATCAACGGAGAAGAGTATGCGTTTCTTGATACCGTATTAGGAACAGATTCACACACTGTTATGATTGACAGCCTTGGAATCGCAGGATGGGGAGTAGGCGGAATTGAAGCAGAAGCTGTAATGCTTGGACAACCGTATTACATGAATATCCCTAAAGTTGTTGGGGTGAAAATGGTTGGAAGACCTAAAGTTGGAATTACTGCAACCGATATCGTGTTAGCAATAACTCAAAAGTTAAGAGAACATAAGGTTGTTGGGAAATTTGTAGAATACTACGGGCCAGGTTTAAAAGAATTATCTCTCCCAGATCGAGCAGTAATTGCGAATATGGCCCCAGAGTGCGGTTCAACAATGAATTTCTTCCCAGTCACTGATGAAACTCTTAATTATCTACGATTAAGTGGCAGAGATCCAAAATACGTAGAATTCATTGAAACCTATCTGAAAAATATGGGTCTTTTTTACACGGACGATGCTTCTATTCCTGAGTATAGCGAAAATATTGATTTTGATTTATCCACTGTGGAACCTAGCTTAGCCGGACCAAAAAAACCACACGAGAGAATCGCTTTAAAGGATATGAAAATTGCCTTCACGGAAACAATGAAGACCTACCTGAAAAAAGCTGATGAATTGGATAAAATTTCAGATGGAACCACACTGGACAATGGTTCCATCGTAATTGCAGCAATAACATCTTGCACAAACACATCCAATCCATCGTTAATGATTGGTGCAGGATTATTAGCCCGAAATGCAGTGAAAAAAGGATTAAAAGCAAAACCAACAGTCAAAACTTCTTTCGCGCCTGGATCTCGAGTAGTTACGAATTACATGAAAAATTCTGGCTTGATGATATATTTGGAAGAGCTCGGATTTTATTTAGTAGGCTACGGATGTACATCTTGCATTGGAAATAGTGGTCCATTGGATCCAGAAGTTCTAAAGGCTATAAATGAACGAAATCTTGCTGCTACATCTGTTTGTAGCGGAAATCGTAATTTTGAAGGAAGAATTAGCCCACATGCTCGAGCAAATTATCTTGCTTCTCCTCTTTTGGTAGTTGCATTTTCAATTGCGGGGACTGTCGCAATTGATCTAGAAACTGAACCTTTGGGAAATGATCAAGATGGTAATCCCGTGTACTTAAAAGATATTTGGCCTGATTCCAAAGAAATTGAGGAACTTCAAGCAAAATTTGTTAAACCCGAACTATATCAAAAAGAATATGGTGGAAAAATCGAAGGAAATAAACTTTGGAAGAACTTAGAAGCACCAAAAGACCGGGTTTTCCAATGGGAAGAGGATTCTACCTACATTCGTGAACCTCCATTCTTTGTTAATTTTCCACTCGAAACACCCCCCCTACAAGATATTGTCAACGCTAGAGTCTTAGCACTTGTCGGAGATAGCGTAACAACAGACCACATTTCCCCTGCAGGAGCAATTCCAAAGGATATGCCAGCAGCTCAATATTTAATTGACCATGGTGTGAAACCAGAAGACTTCAATTCCTTTGGATCTCGTCGAGGAAATCATGAGGTTATGATGCGCGGTACTTTTGGAAATATTCGCTTCCGAAATAAACTGGTAGATAAAGAAGGAGGATGGACCGTTTATCATCCAACCGGTGAAATTATGCCTATCTATACTGCTGCAATGAAATATATTGAAAATAAAGTTCCGTTGGTGATTTTCGCAGGAGATGATTATGGAATGGGAAGTAGTCGAGATTGGGCTGCAAAAGGAACATGGCTCTTAGGAGTTAAAGCAGTTATCGCTACCTCATACGAACGCATTCATAGAAGTAACTTAGTCGGGATGGGAGTTCTTCCATTGCAATTCAAGGAAGGAGAAAGTGCAGAATCCTTGAGTCTCAATGGAACTGAAACTATCTCAATTTCTGGAATTGAATCAATGAACCCTTTCTCAGAAATCGACGTCGTGGCGAAACGCGATGATGCAGAAATTGAATTCAAAGTCATCGTTCGACTAGATAGTATAGTAGATATAGAATATTATCAAAACGGTGGAATATTACACACAGTACTTAGAAATATATTAAAAAATTAGCGCATTTTGACTGCGCTTTTTTTTCATTGTCGTTTTTATATTCCTAGCTAACACTATCACTACTGAAAACGTGCTCAAAAATACTAGTAAGATTGAAAATCCAGGGATCTTTCTATTGATAGTCACCAAATCTTCATCGATAACATCGTCATCCCCATCAATCTTGTATGCAAGTACTTCATCTCGATTATAGATCTTTACTTTGTGCGGAGCTGCATCTTTAGGAAGGACTATCACTGCATCTGGATTGTTAGCTCCTGTAACCCATATAGTTTCATTATGAATACTACCATCAGTTTTGTTAAAAATTTCTACTGGAATTTGTTGAGAATAGGAGTATAGATGTGCAGCATCCCGAATATCTTCAATATCCAAAGTAAGTTCATCTGTTTCTGGATTAAAAGAAGCTTCGACAATGTTGTATTCAGGTAATTTCCGATTATTGAACCAGGGCAGGAAAAACCAATCCAAATCACTTCCCTCTGCATCTTCAAAAGCTTCTTGTACACCATCCAACCATACAAATTTGAATGCGAATCGTTGATACATTAAACGCATACCATCATAGAAATCCGATGTCCCGATAGATCTTCTTAATTTTTGAAGAATGACTTGGGTTTTTGTATAGGCAACATACCAATAATTTGAATTGAAGGAAGGAAAATCATATACTGAGCAATTTATTCGATGATCATATCCTGTGATATCTTCATATCTACGAACACTTTCAAATTCTGTAGCAAAAGCAGGACCCCAATCTGGGTGATAATTTTCTTTATATCGGCCATCTAGCCAACAAGCGAATCCCTCATCGATAAATCCTGCATCTGCCTGATCATTTCCAATCAAGTGGAAAAACCATTGATGTGCAATTTCATGACTTATTACATTTTCGAGAAAAGGCTGGGGTGAACTGAAATTTTGTGCAACAGCTGAAATATATACTTGACAAGCATGTTCCATACCCCCATAATGTGTATATTCCTCAACAACGTTCATGGTGGGATAAGGATAGGGCCCAACGAGGAGTGAACCCAAGTAAAATGCGCTTAATGTCGCTTGCCGTATAGGTTCCCCCCAATTTGATGCCGAGCTAGGTAAATAATAGTTCCTGAGAGTTGTCGTTCCATTGTAATCGGTAGTTGTTATTAAGAAATATTTTGATGCAGAGAATGTAAATTCACGAACCGGCAATGTGGGGTCATAATAATATTTTGTTCGTGCACTTAAATCGTCTGTTTTATAATTTAATCCTGTTGCTGCAACTACAAAATCATCCAATACATTTACGGAAACATTATACCACGCCATATCTGCATAAAATGGTTCCCCGTCTATTTTGTATGGATCAAGATTCCATCCATCATATTCATCAAATACAACGGGTATGGGATATCCCCATGCATACTTGAATATTCGACTTGAAGAATCCCCGATAATTGCATGTTCATTGCACCGATCAATTCCACCATCAGGGAATGTCGTGTTGAAATAAATTTCTAACTGTATTCTTGATTTTGGTGAAAGTGGAGATGATAAATTAACCCACATATACTGTTCATCAGGATGTGTTTCAAAGATTAACGGAGTTCCTGGATTACCATTTTCATATACGTGAAAGATCTCCATACTCCCCGGTCTTGTATCATAATACATGCCATCGACGAATGTATGAAACGCAATTGCATCAAATGTCTTGGTATCATTATTGAAATAATCAATATTCATTACTCCTTCAACTATATGGTCGACGTCATGTAGGACTAGATCCAAAGTAATATTGGATAATTCTGAACCATTATAGGGATAACCAGTTGATTGTGATTTTGGTACGTTAATTTTTGGGGCAGTATTTTCGTTAATTTCGGTTGCACTATCAGTATTGGTTTTATTGTTATAAACAAATGGCAATATAGAAAAAACTAAAAGACAAAGCATGAGTACCATCCAGTTGATTTTCAGTTTTTGGCTC
>JAEOTN010000158.1 GCA_016839865.1 Promethearchaeota archaeon
AATATGAAATGGTATTACAATTCGATTCCTCGATATCTTGAAGACATTGTTAAACCTATGCGCAGTAAAATAATCCAATATCCTGAATACGTTCTATGCTGTGGTGGATCAACACCTCAAAGGCAAATTAACTCTGAAAACGCTATCTCAATTGCAAGGAAGAAATTTTCAAGTCTACATAATTTACATAAGAAACCAGATGCAATTCTCACAATTTGCCCATTATGTATGTATTGGATGGAAGAAAGTCAACTCCTTAAGGAATTGAAGACGGAATACTCTGATCCTATTCCTATTATTCATATTAATGAGTTACTTGCAATATCTTTAGGGGATGAAGAAACCCTTGAAAATACGAAATCTACCCATCAAATCCCTCTAGACTCTTTACTCGAAAAAATCGTTATCAAATGATTTATTCTGTTTTTTTTGCAAAAACGAATAAATGTTTATTATCTCCCAAACTGTCTTCAACTAGTTTGGACCAGATAATGTGAAAACCTACCTGTTTCAATAGTTTCAAGTTTGTTTTGGCGTCAAATCCACTCCAATACATTTTCGTGTCAAAAAAATCATCATAAATTGATTCCGGATCATCCTTGCTATGCAAACTCATTAAAACTACACCGTCGATTTTCAAAATACGATATATCTCCTGAAATAGGGTATTGTGTTCATCACGAGGGACATGAATTATTGAATAAAATGCAAGAACACCATGAAACTCTGTATTGAGGAATTTCATATTGGTCATATCTCCACAGAGAAAAGTAGCATTTGGAACATTCTTACGAGCTAAATCAATTTGTTTTGAAGATATATCAATTCCTGTAGCTTCAAATCGATCACTCAGGTATTGCGTAAACGGAATTCCTGCACCGCAACCCAAATCCAGGACCTTACCTCCTTTTGGAATACAATCAGCGAATTCAGGAAGAAAACTCATTTCAGTTAGATCTTCAAATCTTTTAGAAACGTATTTTTCTGCTACAATATCGTATCCATTTCTCACAATATCTTTGGGGTCCAAAAATATCTACTCCTTCTTACTGAATAAGGAATTGATCTCTAAAAAGAACTCTTTTTCGGTAATTTGACCCGAATGGAGCTTCCGATATAAAAGCTCTACTTTCTCAAAATTTCTTTTTAAAAACTTAGTATACCATTCGCTTGAAACGATTCGTGCAACTGTTTCTGAGATTTGATATAGATTTTTATATTTTATTTGATCCACATCTGAACTTTGTACAAATTGTGAAATACGTTCAAAATAATCCATGATTTCCGTAACTGTTTGATCCACTATTTGCTCATATCCCTCATCCCATGGATTACCTTGGAGATCTACTGCTTTTAACATTTTTAATGAAGACATACTTTCAGGGAGTGAGTTTAACATGTTATAGCTAACATTAAACAATCGAAGTTCCTTTAGAAGCCCAATTAAATCTGGTAGAAAGACCAGCTTATTTGATTGTAGATTAAGTCGTTTTAAGAGTCGTAATTTGGTGATTTCATTTGGGATACGAATGATTTGATTATAGGAAAGATCCAAGTGGATCAGATTTGATAGATTTGAAAACGATGCTGGTAGGGTTTCAAGAGCGTTCCATGAAATTTCAAGATGTTGCAAATTCTTTAAGCTTCCAAATGAATCTGGCAAGTTTGATAAGTGATTCCTTCGCAAATTCAAGTATTTGAGATTCCTTAATTTCCCAAAAGATTCTGAAAGTAAAGTCAAGCGGTTATTAACAATATTAAGAGCTTCTAATGAAGTAAGCCCACCGATTTGTTCAGGTAACTCGCTTAATTGATTCCAAGAGATGTTTAATACATGCAAATTTTTCAATTTACTAATAGATTCGGGGAGACTGACCAATTTATTATTAAAAAGATAACATATTTTCAATCGGGATAAATTTCCGAAGTTTGGTGGTAATTTCTCCAAAATATTCCATGAAATATTGAATTCTTCTAGTTTTCCCAAATTAACGATTGAATTTGGCAACCGCATTATGTTGTTATAAGACAAGTCAAGCTGTTTTAAGGATTTAAGTAATCCAATACTATCTGGCAATATAGTTAATTCATTGTTTGAAAGTTCTAATACTTCTAATTCCCGCAACTCGCCAATACTATCAGGAAAACTAGATAATTGATTGTTGTAAAGGGATAAGCTTTTCAACTTCTGAAGATTGCCAAAAAGTTCAGGTAGATACTGCATTCGATTTGACTTTAGATCCAAATGCAGCAAATTCTTCAGAGATATTATAGAATTAGGTAAAGAGGAGAGTCGATTATTTCCTAATATTAACTTTTCTAACTTTGTCAGTCTTCCTAATGCTGCTGGTAGCGAAACTAATTTATTATTTAGGATATAGAGTTCCTTTAATTCGGATAAAGAACCAAGAGAGGGTGGTAAAGCAATTAACTTCTCATTACTGAATCCCAATCCTAATATTCGGCTTTTATGGGTAGTAAATCCCGTCTTTCTCTCAACAATACTGGCACCATTTGAAACAATAGTTTTTTCTAATACATCTACCTGAGGAATTGGTTTTTTTTGAATTAGATCCTCCATTTCGAGGAGAAAATCTATTTCCATCTGAGGTAGAGTTGAACCATGGTAGTCTGGTGCCATGAGAGTTTCCCTTCTTAAGGTATGTTGCGAGAGATTTCCTTAATATCTTTTACATAATCCTTTTTTTGAACACTTTTTAGTGTTTTCTTTATCCGGTCAAGATGAGTTCCTCTCCAATATACTTGCCCACATTTAGAATTGGAGCATTTCCAAAATAGAGTATGGTAGGCAAAGACACTAGGGGGAATACGGTCCTTGAAATCCTCCGCATTTTGGATTTTCTGGAGATTTGAATTGCATTTTGGGCATCGTGCAAGTTCAATATTATATTCCAATTGAATATCGAAATAGCTATTAATAACCGATAAATTCTCTGTAATTTCAGTAGATCTCAACAATACACATGGGTATTTTTTATCCAAAGATGGAGTAATATCAAATTTCTCAGTGAAATTCTTCTGATTCTTGAGATTTTTGTCTGTTTTCTCTCTCATTTTTTTAACGATTTCAAAATCTTTCGAGATCAATATTCTAAAACTCGATAAACAAATTTCAATTATTTCATCATCATTTGGAGTTGTTCCGTCTTCTTTTGGATGATCCTGAGGTGATGTGCTATCATATCCTAGCATTCTAAGCCATCGATTTATATCACCACACATTTCATCTACAAGAAATTTCAAAAAACCAACTCACAACTATTCAGGATTATAGATGATACCAATAAAAAGATACAACGTGAAAAAATTATCGATATTGCAACATCTTCAAGAGTTGGAGTTTGGAATACGATATTGCATTTTGGGAAGGCTTTTGAGTTTGAATATGGTCGATCAAATTCTTGAATTCGGCTTTTCTGTGAAGCCACTTTGTCAAAATCTTCAATTGGTTTTCATAGGCATTTATATTTGTAAAAAAATACCGTAAAAATTCAGATTTGGATTCCTCTTCAGGACGTGGAAACACAAATGATAGCATAATATCATTTTTACCTCCACGAATTTGTTGTTCTGATTTGTAGGAGTAAATATAGTTAGCAGAAATTCGGTCGTTAAAATAATGAACAAAAAAACTACCTGATCGATGAAGATCCATTAACGTAGAAATCTCTCTTTCTAATTCTTTGTCTTCTGCTATATCAGAGTTCGAAACCAAGATTGTTGGTCCTAATTTTTGATCGAAATAACTCACTACTGTATCAAAGGGAGTTGCTAATCCTTCTAATTCCATTTAGGCATTATTGTCGTTGTTCGCTTTAATTTGGGGATAACATGCCCGTATATATGTCAGAGAATATTGGAACTTCGAGTAAACTGCTAATTGACGAAATTCCACCAATACAACTAATAAACGCCAAAAACAAAATATGAGAAAAATGGGAAGGAGGAAACCTTATCAAGATTTCACGGATATCACAAATCATAAACTGGAAGAAATTATTATCAGATTTAACACCCATGGCTTTGAATTTTTTGTAAACGAGTGATGTTACATATTTATTAAAAGCAAATAGATTATTAAGTAGTTAATATCTATTTAGTAAA
>JAEOTN010000034.1 GCA_016839865.1 Promethearchaeota archaeon
ATTTCTGAACCCACGCATGAATTTGAATCAATCTTATGGACTAATGAATTTTAAGTCCACGGAATCAGAAGAATCGATGTTGATGATACCCACCTATGGTTTTATTGACATCATGGATCACTTTTCTATAAAAAAATATTTCCAGCATATCCGTCGTTATCAAAAAAAGGGATACATCGATGGTCATGCACTTTTAGTAATTAATTTTGATATGGACTCTTATGTTTGGAAAGGCATAAGAATGAAAAAGTTACTCCAATGGATGCCAAACACACGGGGAATTCCAGAACTACTTGAGGCTGTTGATCAATTCAACTATGTAGAATTAGCGAATCTTATAGACATTATTCCAAAGCTTAAACCCAAGGGAGAAGTGACTCTTCGTCCTGATGTAGCAGATGGGAATTTCAATGGATATCATAACTGGGCGCAAAAATACAATAATACTCGAATGTGGACTTTGGAAGAACGCGCACGATGGTTAAAATGTGCTGCGGAGTCTGTAAGTATTCAGAAACACAATGATTCTATAATTAGAGACAAAGATCTTAATACTGAATCTTATCTAAAGAATAAAATGCTATTCGCATCCACGACGAATTTCGGTATGTCTATGCCGTATGTTCATCCAGATCGTCAGAAAACAACATTGATCTATGGAACTCGAATGTTTGATGCAGCGGATCAAGCATTAACCGAAGCAGTGAAGAAATTACAAGATGATATGATAAACAAGGAATATGATGTGTGTATTGCACCAATTATTAACCGGGGTATCACAAAGAAAGAAAATGTACCTATTGAGACTCCGTTATTAGTTCAAATAGAAGTTCCATTCACTGAAAAAGAAAAACCATTTCCCGTATTACAAATTTCAAAGAAACATTATGATTTGCATTATTTGAAAAACGAGATAGAGGCTTCAAACACAGTAGAATTGATACTACCTGAGCAAATTTTCGAAAAAAAATCAACAGTATTTGGTAAAATTAAATCAAAGAAGAAAAAAGTAAAGAAAAAACTCTCTAAGGAACTTGAAGCAACTCGAAATCTATTGAAAAATAAGTTAATTTCTGTAAATCTTGATATTCTTGGTAAAATCAATTCAATTTCTTATGGAGAAGACCAATATTTCTCTGGTTCTTGTCTTGAAACAGCAGTTACCTATGGTGATGGATCAGGAAAAAGAACTGAACCTTCCCGAAATGCGGTTTATGTTCTTAAAGATGGAACTGATGGATTCTCTGCAAGTGTACGGTTACTAGGAGCTTTCAAAATAGCCGAAAATTCAGTGGTCCGCACAGAAAAGATCCTAACTCTATATAGAGATTTACCTTATCTTTTTATCAAAGTTCATGTCTATTTCCCAAAAACTCATGGGTATTCAAGCACTGAAAGAGGTGTATATTCAGTCGACACTCATTTTGATGAAAAATGGATAGAAGTGATGCCTCTAGAGATAGAACCCTCGATTTTAGGGCACAGAACTAAAGATCCATTACGAATTTGGAAACATAATTTCATGGGGTTAACGAATTACTTCGATTTAGATATGGCACAAATAGATCGAAGAAATTCTAATATGGATTGTCTTGTTTCAAATATTTCAGATGGGTGGATGGGGATAACTAACCAAGAATTAGGACTGGTTGTTGGTTTTAACGCTATTAAATGTGCAAATTTTGCATTTTCGCCAATAAAGGTAAAAGGAAAAGGATTTGGAAATACTGAACGAAAAGGTCAACAGATACGTATCAATCCATTTGGAACCTATTGGGGAAAACAATTGCATTATTGGTCTGATCCAAAGGCATCGGGATTCGGACAGGAGATTGCAGTTCAATTTGGAGGCACATTCAGTTCATCTGCCCCAACTTTTAATGGAAAACAAATGCAATTCGATTTGGTTATAGCTCCATACAAAGGAAATGAACCTCCTAAACAAATACAGTCATTCATGAAACATTGTTCTCTACCACCACTAGTTTTATGTAAAGATAATAATGATAAAATTCATTCAAACTATGAATGGATAAAAGAATTGAAAGAAAATTTGGTAGATGAATACGAGATTCGAGATTTAGTTGATATGAAGTATTTAGATTGGGTAGAATTCATTAATAAAGACAGAATCTCCGAACACGAGGAACGTGATGAGTTGAAATTGAAGCCCTTGACTGCAATTCGGTTATTGTTCCATGGTTTACGAGGTCTATAAGTTTCCGTTCTAAAGATTTATTAACTCGAATCACTAAGCTATTTTTTATGTCTGAACTCCCTTGGTCACGAACATCAAAGATTATTTATTCGATAATGATAACACTTAACATTTTCGTACCAGTTGCAACATTTCTTCAAAGGCTTGAATCAATCTTCTCAATCCCAATTGCAATCAATGTAATTGGTATAATTAGCGTGGTACTTCTGATAGCAGACAATGTCATGGTATATTTATTGTTCAGAAAATATCAATACAAGACCAGAATGAGATTTTTTATGAAATTTTTCTATGTATTTTTATTCCTCGTTCTGATTATCGAATTTCTCATCAATTTTGTAGGATATGGTGAAATTCCAATCAAATCTGATAGATTGATTATGTTCTTGGGATTCTTGAATACGTGTCCTTTTATTTATGCGGCTGCAATTGCTTTTTCTCATTCATATTGGTTAAATCCTAAAATTCAGGAGATCAGAGGTACGCAGATTGAGGATAGAATCGAACCCCAACTCAAAAAAGGCAATAAAATCTGGTTGATAACATCCATTTCCTTCAATTTCATTGTGCTGGGATTCGGAATTTTAATTGATTATACCTATTTCTTTGCCAGAGTCCGGGGTTTATTCATGTTAGGAGTATTTGCAGCAATGCTGAGTTTATTTTTCGCAATGATGTTTATAATTAAAACTCTTCAGATTATGAGCAGCTTTCATCAACTGTTGAAAAGTTCGAAAATTAAATCTGTAGCTCTTATATCAACATTCATTTTTGGATTCTGTATATCAAGCATTAGTTTCATTCCAGTTTTCGGGACTCCAATCTACATCCGAACTGCAGAACTAGAGTTTGATGCTGCATTTAATCCAGAGTTTGGAGGAGACTGGGAAGCTCAGCTTTCAGACTCTGCTAAGCGTTATTTCAAGAAAAATCATTTTCAATTATTGGATTATTTCATGGGACCAAATAATCCCGTATGCACTCAAATCAATGATGTTCTGTTCTTTAATGGATCTGAGAGCTCCTACTCAGTTGACAAATCTATATCTTTATATTTCGATGCATACCTTCCCCCTGATGGCTATGTTGGGATGCCTGGCGAAAATTCTACACTCATTCGGATTCATGGAGGAGGATGGGTCATAGGAGACAAAGGAAGTGGCAACATAGGGATGATGAATCGCTATTTTGCTAGTCAGGGTTATTGTGTATTCGATATTCAATATGGTCTTAACAATGTGAGTGAGTTATTCAGCAATCTCCCTTTTGAGCCGGAGAATGTGATGGGCAATTTCACAATCGATGACATTTTGCGTCATATCGGGAATTTTACGTATTATCTTGAAGATCATGCATCTGAATATGGTGCGAATCTAGATTCTGTATTTGTGTCAGGTGGTTCTGCAGGAGGACAATTAACTTGTGCTACTGCTCTAAGTTTAGTGAGTAAGAATTATACTGAG
Source organism: Promethearchaeota archaeon (assembly GCA_016839865.1). The sequence continues at coordinate 3,682 of JAEOTN010000034.1, forward strand.
TTTTCTGATGCCTATACAATCAAAGGAATGATTCCGTTTTACCCCGCCAACAATGTTACTTTAGACTTTGCGTTAACAAGTAGACCAGAATGGGTAGATCCAGTTCAGATGTTGAATGAAACTACAAGTCCACCATGTCTCATATTCCAAGGAAAACAAGATGGTTTGATTGTTCAATCCCAAATATTACAGGATGCCTATCATGGTTTTGGAAGAACAGATTGTGCCCATATTCAATTCCCATTTGCAGGTCATGGTAATGATATATACTATCCAGGATTCTACAACCAAATATTCCTATATTACATGGAGAGATTCCTATATCTCTACCATTAGATCTTTCTTAAACCAACAAAACCAGTAAAAAAAATAAAAAAAAAAGAGATTAACAATCAAATTAAATGTCGCAGTATTCGAGAATCGCTTGGTTGTACCCTTGATTCGCTGCTAGTCCAAATGAATCAGCTAAAGAACTGTGGCAATGAAAATATGTTGTGTCGTTACCAACACTATAAATGTAATATGATATACTTAGACTGACTGTAGCCTCTTCTGGATATTCAAGGTATCCCGGAAATCCCTCAATCTCACCATTTCTGTGATATCTGAAATAATATTTATTTGTGACATCCAAACTGATCCATGTTGTGATAATTGTGACCTTATACCAACCTCTTACATCTAATGTTATAGTTTCATTGTTGCTATCCATTGTAAAATAGTCGCTATTATTTAATTGAATGTCGGAGAAACTTACATTAAATTCAGTTCCTACACCATTTAAACCGTCCCAGACTGCAACAAGCTTATGGGATTCGTGCTCATGATAGGGCAAAGAGCCTCCCAAGAATTCATTATCAATGAACATATACCCACTCAATCCTAATCCTCCAAGTGCTAAAATTGAGAGGATTACAAATCCAGCTACATTTCCACCTTTTGCCATTTTAATTCACCTTTGTATGAATTGATTCACTGATGAAAATATGAGTTAATAAGCGTTTGTGTTGACCTATCAGTGAGAATATTTCAAGATAATAACTCTCAAGGACAGAATTGAATAATAGTCATTGCGATTCAAACTTCATAAAATAAAAGTTAAGAAAAAAAAGAAAATAACGATCATAGAAATACATGTACCGACAAATTAGGAAAAGTAAAAAGAGGTAGTAGTTCACAGTTCTTCAACATATTCAAGAGAGACTTGATTATAGTTTTGATTGGGATTTATTGTAAATGTATCAAAACCGCTAAAGCAACGGAATTTAAAGATATCATCCCCATCACTTAATACATAACAATTTGCAACAACAGTCCAATAGGGAGCTGGGGGGTCAACAAGATATAGAAGAGCCTCATAAACTCCTGCATTTTTTTCAGCAACGAGCTGATAGGTCTCTGGAGTAACTAAACCACTAATTAGAATATTGAATGAAAATTTATACCATCCGCTCTGGGTCAAAGTAATACTTGTATTTCCATCAGACATAGAATAAAACTCAGTAGTGTTAATTTGATTGTTGCTAAAATCTAAATAGAAATTACCACCGCTTCCGTGGACGTCCTCCCAGACTGCTAATAGATTGTTGTTTAGAGCATTTTGCTGGTTTTGATTCATTACAGAATAGACACCCATTCCCAATCCAGATGCCCCTACAAGCACTGCAATAATAGGGAATACATTTCTTTTTCGAACTGCCATTATTTCACACCTTCGTTTTAAAGCAAATGGTATTTTGGATCTTGCGTTAATAAGTATTTTTGTTATATCACGTCTCTCAAATCAACTTCTAAGATGTTGTAGAATTTGTAGAAAGATAAACATTTATTAGGATTTTCGATCAAGGGGGAGTTATTCGCAATTAGGTTAAGAAAATGACACTATTAGGCACAATATTAGGAAAAATTGTTAAAGGAATGAGTCGAAAAGCCCTCCCAAAAGTTGATGGAGAGATCACACTTCAAGGATTGAAATC
>JAEOTN010000159.1 GCA_016839865.1 Promethearchaeota archaeon
AGTGGAGTTCCAACTTCTAAAATTATGCGATCGGATTTCGGGATGTGTTTCATCAACTTTTCGTGATATCCAAATGAGGGCTGATCCAAAGCGATCTGCAAGTATGGAGGGCGCCACAATCTTGGAACTCGAATTTTGGCAATAGGATGCTTCGCACGATCCTTGTCATAAAACAATTTTTTGACAGAAGGTGATTTTTTCAACGCTCTTCGAATAGCTAATTTGGTTGCACCATAATTATAATTGTAGATTTTTCGGTAATCTTCTGCTTTTGGGTGTATAAATATCGATGCACATATAACCCATTCATCTGCTTTGTCGATAGGAATTATGCCTTCTTCTAAAGCATCAGCAACCGCACGAGCAACTGCTGTTTGTGCAGGTCCAAAAATCTTGTCTGTATCCTCAAGTGTTTTTAACGTTACTTTTGGAATGATTATGGTTGCTGGTTTTGTGATAAGGTTGGGACGAATACATGCAAGCAGAGGTGTATGTCCTTTGTTAAGCTGAGCCAATCCATTTGCAAAGGCAGCTCCGACTGGTCCATTTTTGGATCCAATCATTAGATCAACGTGAGCGATATTTTCGCCGTCACCTAGGAGAGCTTCTCCAATGAAAAAATCTGTTTTTGCCATCTTAATCCAACTCGATGAGGTTCTAACATGTAAAAACATGAGGTAAAGTGTATTAAATTTTGTTGAAAAATAGTTCTCGGTCTTATTGGTGTGCTATTAACTCATAGAATTTAAAGGGAAAATTTCTTAGTCGAGCTTAATATTTCGTAAGAAACGGTAGCATTTGTTCAAGTCATTATTATTTTTTCTCATTTTCTTCTGAAAATTGTATTCTATTTTCAATTCTGCTTCCAAATTGTTTAGAATTTGAGAAAGGGATATAAAATTATCTTTAGAACTAAATCCCGGGCATTTTTCCTTTGCTTCCCTCAGATCTTTAGCATTTGTCATGAGAGGATGCCATGTAGGCCAAGTTTTACATTGATTTGGTCGGGCACCATAAATTTTACACAAGTTAGTTTTAGTATCTAAGAAAGCGCAAGACCCATCATTCTCATCTTGCTTTAAAATGAGGGATTTCAAGAATATTTTCTTCTTTGTGGGATTTAGGTTCCTATCCATGACCTTATATTCGGAATTTATTACATCAACATACCTAGTTACAAATTCTTGGATAGATAAGTTAAGTTTCTTAGCAATTCTAGGGAGTTCTTTGTCATAGAGAAATACAAATCCTTCTTGTTCTGAGCAACATTTACCACATTTGATACAGTTAAATGAAAATCCATCCTTAACTTCCGGTAGAAGTCTTTTTCTGTTCAAATTGAGGTTCTCCCATTAATCCTATGCAATATTTTTGAATAGTGTTATAATCCCAGTTCATTTTTCAAGGATTTTGCAACATCCATCATTGTAGACAATTCCTTGTGACTTAAGGTGTCAGTTTCCATGATAATTTCTTTGCAATTGTACATATTGAAATTCTGATTAAGTATTTTTAAACCATATTCTTCTTGCTTGAAATGAAGGTCTGATCCGGGGTAAGGTGTTGCCGGAAAGATATCAATTTTATCGACTCCTTTTACCAGTGGGAGATTGCGTATATACTCGAGAGTTTGTTCGAATGTTTCTTTGGTTTCCCCTGGAAGACCTAGTACAAAATACGCTTGCACAGCAATATCATGATCCTTTAGCAGTTGAATACCTTCTGCTACTTTTTCTGGATTTTGGTTCTTCACGTTTAATTTCAATACTTCAGTAGCGGCGGATTCAACACCAGTAGCAATTAAGCTACAATTACATTTCGTCATCTTTTTAACCTGACGTTCGGTAATTGCATCTACACGTAGTTCCGCGCCCCATGGAAGCCGAAATTTCCGCTCAATAAGTGCATCAAGGAAATCGTAATAAAAAGTTTGGTTCAGATTGATGTTATCATAGAAATTCACGAATCGGTAGCTAGGAATAGTCAATATATGATCCAATTCTTCCATTACATCTGAAACTGTTCGAACACGCACAGTTGGAAATAATTTTGTGCGCGAGCAAAATGAACAATTATTGGGGCAACCTCGGTTAATAATTACATCTGCTACGTTATATGCGCCAATTAAATGCCTTGCTGGTAAAGGAACTGCATGAACATCGACTGGATCGGGGAATCCTGTTTCGTGAAGTATTAATTTTTTATTTTTGTACGTGTATTCATTATAAACTGCTCGAGTGAATCCACCTAACGCAATTTGTTTCGGATATACAATTCCTTTCGGTAACTGTGAGTTATTGAGCAATTCTTGTGATTTTCCAAACGTATTTTCCGTTCCCGATAGATCCACATTGCCATATAACTTTTCATATACGGAGTTCTCAAGAAAAATGTCAGCTAACGCAGATAACGAGTGTTCAGATTCTCCAATACATATAGCATCTAAAAACGGCATATCTCGAAATGCTTCTTCATATTGAAAGGATATGTGTGGGCCTCCCATTACAATATAACTTGAAGGATTAAATCGCTTTGCAGCTTTTGCTAGCTCAATTGCTTGGTAGTAGGTATTTGTTAAACAAGTTACCCCAAACATTCTGAAATTCACAGCATTCTCCCTTAAATATTCAAAAGGATTGTCTAGTATGGAACAATCTATAATCTCCACCGCATAACCCTTGTTTTCGAGAATTGCTGCTAAAATCATAATTCCAACAGGTGGCTCTCGAATAAACCGTTCGGAATACTTGACACGGGGATCTGGTTTTTGAAGAGAAGTTCTTGGATTAATCAGAGCAATATCTATCATTACCGAGAAAAAAAATATACCATAGAATTAAGATATTGTGACTTAATTCCTTTCTAACCATCTAGTTCAATAATTTTACTATCTAAATTGAGGGTTATTTTCAAGACATAAGGTTCGAGAATTGCACCAGATAAGGCCTGCAAACCCATATCAGTATTTTGCTGCTCGGATTTATCCCTAATAAAATTAGAGAATTCTACGAAATCTTCAACCTTCTTCATGATCTCAGGTTTAATCATGATATTGTTTCGATTCACTATCTGGTATTTCTCTCCATTTATTTGAAGAATTACGTTTCCCATAGGAACCACGCGATTAAATTAAATATTGTGGATAGTATTATGTAATAGGAAGAAAGATATTATTTTCAAATATTATCGAGATATTATCATTCGATGAGGCAATACCTTATGCAACTATTCCAAATCACTCCAAACCAAGAAGCTGTATCTGTAAGAGCACACAACCTCGTTAGAGAAAATCTACGAGACGATGGAGTTTACATAATAATTGATGATAACAAGAAAACTGTGTGGCTGTACAAAGGTCATAAAGCCAACTTATTGCTTCAAATCGTAGGTGCAACTTTACAAGACAAAATGCGTATGTCATTGAAAAGCACGTATAAATCGAATGATCTCAATAAATTCAAAAAGGATAGTGATATCTTTACAGAAGTAATGGATGCAACTGTAAAAGCAGGTTTAGCAAAGGAAATTCGTAAATCAAGGCAAGAGCTTGGTGCATCACCCACGGAGGCTAAAAGAAGAGCTTTCATGACTTATGCAGAATCTCGGATGCAAGAAACTTGTGTTCATAAAGGTATAAATACAAAAGAAGCAATTCAAGAGGTTTTAGAATTTGAAAATCCTCCTGGTTTTATTCGTCATATGTCGATGGTTGCTGGAAATATGTATAATGAAGATACAGTTGTAGACAAGTTCGTTACCGAGAATAAAGAGCATACTACTTTGAAGAAAATCGGGATTTTACCAAACGGCTTTTACTTTCTCGAAAATATGTCTTCCCGTTTGTTTATTAAAGAAGGAAAAGTTGTATGTTTAGATCTCATGGTAGAAAAGGATAGAGATCTAGGGGAAAATCGAATATTAGTACCAGTATTGCATAAAGAAAAGATCAACCGAAAAGGCGATTTGAATATCCTATTAAATGCATTCAAGGCACCAAAAAGTGATGAAGTTGGAAGAAGATCTTAATGCATTACGTTCCAGCATTCTAGACAAAATTAGACCAACGAAAAACGAAAATCACAAGATTTCTGCTATTGTTGCCCAAATTACTAAAATTCTAGAACAATGGAATCAAAATAACAGTCAATTCTCTTATGAATTTGTCACCCCACAAGGATCAACAGGAATCAAACAAACCCATCTACGTAACGATTCTGATATAGATTTGTTTATTTTCCTCAATCCAGAAAATTATAGAGACGCAATTGATCCTAATGCAAAAACCAGAATAAAGATAAGCACTCTTTTTAGGAGATTATGTGATGAGTGGATTATTCCAGCGTTAAAAGAAAGTCAATTTGAGGACATATACATAGCTTACGCAGAGAATCCTTATGTTTCAACATTTTTAAAGGGGTATGACATTGATATTGTGTTTTCCTTCATTCTCCCTGAAGAGCAAATTCAAAAGTATGGACCTATCACTGCAGTAGATCGAACTTATTACCATAGTAAATTTGTTACTGAGAATTTAACACCTGAACAGATTGATGATGTCCGTATTATGAAAATGTTCTTCAAGCAGAATTATTCTTATGGTGATAAATCTCCCATTGCACGTGGTGGATTTATTGGATATGCCGCAGAGTTACTGATTTATCATTTCGGAGATATTTGGTCCTTGTTTAGAAATTTTAAAGAATTACCATTTACAGCTGTAGATTTTTTTAAGCGTTCCACTTCTGACTTAAGAGCAATCCCACGTGTGCAAAAAGATTTTCTCTTAGTTATGGATCCTACAGATAGAAAACGTAATGTTGCAGCTTCTATATCAGAACGTGCATGGATATATTGCCTAAAACGTATTGAGAATTTTCTAGCCACCCCAGAATTGAGAAACATTTACGATGAAAACAAACATGTTTTAGAAAAAGATGACAAATATCTCAATAACCATTTTGTTGTGGTTGAAACCATCCAAGTTAGTGATTCTCATTACACAAAAATTCGAGATAAACTATATTCCATTGCTGAGTCAATCAAAAACCTAGCATCTTATGAGTTCGACCATTCTCCAAGGTTCTCATCAGTAGAGTATTCTATCTATTTTAATCCGTCGAATAAACGATTTTCATTAGCATTCTACACTGAACAATCTATAATTGATTTAGATTACATGCGTAAAGGTCCTAGAGTTGATAAAAGCAAGAATTTTGAGAAATTCAAAGCAAAGCATTCTGATATGATAATAAAGAACGGATATAGTTATGTGAAAGAGATTCGGAAATTTACAAACTTTCAAGAGATAATAATATCTGCTTTTAACGATCGAATATTCAATGAGGTTAAGCTCACAAACATTTCTTCACCCAAACTTTGCCACTATGAAGAGTCTTTGAGTGCAGTTTATGTCTTGAAGAATTGTGTTTTACCTTATAGAGATGAGCTGGAGCAAATCGTTCGAAAGGTAATTCCGAAGAAACTACATAAAAAGCGGTGATCTCAAATGGGAGACACCTCCCAATTCAGCCTTCTCGTTGTATTATCTCCGATTATGCCAAATTTTTTATTTTTTGTTAAGTTTACCCAAGTAAATACTAGCATTACTATACGCTAGCTTTATTTTAAAGTGAAATATAAATGGTAAAAATAAAGAACGCAGATGAAATTAGAGAACTTGTTTCTAATGACAGATACGATAGGAAGCGAATTTTCTCAATTGTAGCGCATATTGATCATGGAAAAAGTACTACAGCAGACTTTTTACTTAAACGCGCTGGTTTAATGCGAGAAGAAGACGCCGGGAAGATACAAATGACTGATACTGATGATGAGGAACAAGCACGAGGTATCACCATCTTTACTTCCGTAGTTTTACTCGCATTTGAAGATAAAAGAGATACTGAGGATAAAGTCCCGTATATCTTCCAAATTAACGATACGCCCGGTCACTTGTCATTTACAGGAGAAGTATCAAGAGCTCTGAGAGCCAGTGATGGTGCGCTCGTACTTGTTGACGCTTTGGAAGGCATTATGACACAAACCGAAACCAATATTCGATTGTCTGTTGGAGAAGAGATGTGTAAACCTGTCATTTTCGTAAACAAAGTTGATCGATTAATTTCTGAGTTACGACTAGAACCTAAGGAAACCTACGCCCGAGTTGACAAAATCATTAACGAGTGCAACGATATCATTCGGGAGATTATGCCTAAGGGTAAGAATTGGACTTGCTCTTTCCAGAAGAACTCAGTGGCTCTGGGATCAGCTAAAGATGGTTGGGGTTTCACTTTGGAAATTTTGAATGAACACAAAATCAAACCAACTTTGGTATTTGAAAAATATGCAGAAGGAGATATCGATTGGCTTCGTAAGAACTTACCATTGGATGACACACTCCTTCGGATGATTGTAGATCACCTCCCAGATCCTGTCACAGCTTCGGAATACCGTGTAAAGAAACTCATCGATAACGTTGATTGGGATTCTGATATGGGTAAAGCTTTAATGAAAAGTGACCGGAACGGTCCTTTAATGGGGATAATTTCCAAAATTTTCATTGATCCCAAAAGTTTCAGAGCAACTCTGATTGGTAGAATTTATTCTGGAACATTGACAGCTGGAGAGTCCGTGTATCTTGTAGGTAGAAAAGAAAAGCAACGTGTGAAACGTTTGGGAATTATGGAATTAACCGATATCTTAGACATGCAACAAGTTCCCGCTGGAAACTTATTCGCTATGTTTGGATTCATTACACCTGCTGGTGAAACTTTCGTTGGACCTGAATTGATTCCCGATAAAAAAGATCCTGATGCAACCGTACCTTCATTTGAAGCTATTAAATACGCGTGCGAGGCAGTTGTAAGTCGTTCAATTACGCCTGAAGACCCTCAACACTTAGCAAAATTAGGAGATGTAGTGAAGAAATGGCTCATGGCAGATAACACAGCGAAATTCCACCTCCAGAAAGAATCCCGAGAATATATATTAAGCGGGATCGATCCTTTACAGATTGAAATTCTTACTAAACGAATCAACGAGCAATGTAAAATAAAAATAGGCGAACCAATCATCGTCTATCGTGAGAAGATCACTAGGGATGGAGCAATATTTTTCACCAAATCAAGCAATGGTCATAATCGAATTCTCATGCAGATGACTCCATTAGACCAGGAAACTATAGATCTCATCCAATCTGGTGAAGTCCATGCCGAAATGAACGCAAAAACACGTGCAGGAATTTTGCGGGACAAAGCCGATTGGGATGGTAAACAGGCTAGAAAAATTTGGGATGTTTATGAAGGCAACATACTTCTTGATGGAACAAAGGGATTGCAAAGATTAGACCGAATTAAATCCTATTGTGTATCTGCATTCCGAGATTGGGTATCAGAATCAATCTTAGCAAAAGAACCTGCGTTAGGTTTACTCTGCACCTTTACTGACGCCACTGTGCATGTTGATCCAGCCCATACCGGTTATAATGAGGTTGCAAGTATGATGTTCTCCAATCTATCTCTTGGATTCTTATCCGCTGGCCCAAAAATGTTTGAACCAATCCAGAAGGTTGACATAAAAGTTCCTAACGGAAGTGCAGGAAGTATTGTAAAGATTCTTTCCCAACATCGTGGTCAAATCAAGGAAATCAAACCAGAAGGCGCATTTGAGCGTGTTATCGGAGAGCTACCTGTAGCTGAACAAATCGGTATTGCAGACGAATTTCGAGGTGCAACCCAGGGAAAAGCATTCTTTGGATACGAGTTCTTAGGATTTAAACCCATCCCACCAAATTTGCAAGAAGAGGTTATTATGGAAATTCGGAAACGGAAGAACATGCCTCAACAAATGCCGAATACATCATCCTACGAGCGGTTTATTTACGCAAGAAAATAAATCTAAATTTTTATTTCTATTTTTTTACTTTTGATCCGCAGTTTGAGCATTCCTTCGCACTTTGAGGAAGGGATACTCCACAAAATGAACAGAATATTTTTCTATGTTTACTTTTACGATCCCGTTTTGCTCGTTTATCCTTTGGTCTTACCTTTGGTTCAGGAGCTTTTTGAGTTTTCGATTGTTGAATTTGACCAATATTATTTTTAAGAGTCGGTCCGTTGTTAAAGAATGTGGGTTTGGGTTGGATCATGGGTTTCGGTGGCTCTTGTGGTATTTCAGGTTCAGGTTCTGGGATAGGTTCAGTTGGTGGGGGAGTCACTTGAGGTGGTGGGTTCATTGCAGGAGGAGGTGTTACTACTGGTGGAGGTGTCGCTTGGGGTGGAGGATTCATTGCAGGAGGAGGTGTTAATGTTGGTGGTGGTGTCACTTGGGGTGGAGGATTCATCGCAGGTGGAGGTGTTACTGTTGGTGGAGGTGTAGTTCTCCATGCCGGATCAAGTTCTGATTCTGGTGCGGAAGATGAAGTGTCAGTAACTTCGATCTCATCGTAATCTGGTTGAGTTTGTGGAACTTCGTAGTGTGGGAGGTCTTCTTCGGTAGGCAAATGATAATCTGGCTCTGGTGGGATTTCTTCCTCATAATCATGTGTTAAACTTGGAGGTGGATTAAGAACTGGTGTAGAATCAGATTCAGGTTGGTCATATGCACTTTCCGTTTCAAATTTTGGTGGTACTTCTTCTGTAATTTCATTCTGTTCTGCAGAATCAATACCAAAGCGTAAATCCGGAAAATCTAGTGATTCTAGATCTGAAAATGTTTCTTTTATATCCTCAAAAGTAGGAATATGATCAGGTTCCTCATCTAGAACAGTGTTAATTGCGTGCATTTTATCAGTAGGAGAAATTGGACGAGGGTTTAAATCGGACTCAATTTGATTTAAGGCTTCAAGCGTAGACTGCAATTCAGCTTGGACTTCTTCCAAAGATTGTAATCCTTCTGAAATCACGGGATCTTGAGGAACTATAGTAGAGGGTGAGGGTGTACCAAGTGGTAATGGAGGAGGGGCAAGTTCAGGCTCTAGTTCTGGTTGTGGTTGTGGTTCCACGGTTGCTGAAGGTGGAACACTAACAGGAACGAGAGGTTCTTCCTCTAATTCGAGCAATGACATCAATTTATAAGTTTCTTGCTTCAATAGGGGAAAGTTTTTGTTCTCACTGATGGTTTGTACGGCTTTAATCTTCTGTAGCACATCGGCAGTACCTAAATTACCACTCAAATATTCAATATAAATGATTAGCAGGTTGTAAAAGTGCTGCAGTTGTGTTTCTTCTATTTGTGAAGCATTTTTTTTCCCCGTGATGACAAATTTCACCAAATTATCCCTTTGCATTTTCATTTGTCCGGGATCGGTAATTTTGTATACTTCTTTTTCTAAAAGATTGTAGAAATTATTGATGACGCTGTAACAATCCATGCATATGAAATCCTCGTTGATAACTTCATCTTCTAAATCGACATTGGTGTGAACTGTCAACGCACTAGAACATCGGTTACAACGTGGTATTTTAAATACATGATCAGCAAAATGTAAATGTAAATTCTTGTGTATCAAGCTCTGCAATATCATTACATTTTCTTCAGATGATTCGATTTCTGCTGCTCCAGCAATTATAGGTTGTTCTAATCCAAAAGGAATTTGAGGTAAGCTCCTATGAAAGACAAATTCTATTGTTAGGGTATTTTCTGATAGTTGGTATTCAGTGATGTGATTAATTGATAAAATGAACGCAGAATTTTCGTTAATATCAGTAAATTGAAGTTTATTGAATATTTCATAGTATCCTGTTATGAGAGTGCGTGGTTTATGGATTTCAGTTGTGCGAGAATCATAATAAGAATCTATATTGTATGTTCCTTCAATGTCCATCGCAATTTCTTCATCAGAATGAGGAGTAAAGTACCATTTGATGTTGATATTCTGTAAATGTACTTCACCCTGACTTTTTAGCAGTGTATCGATTGTTAAACTCATTATTTACCATCTTGGGTGGATTTACCATCTTGCAGACTATTATATAATAGTGATTATTCACCCTACTTATGTGTTTTTGTTCATCGCGACCTAGAAAACACGGAAAAAGCTCAGTTTGATATGAATTCTAAAAATAAATTATACTCCCCAAAGCAATTACATTCATTATAAGGTAGGTTTTCTTTATGTAAAATCTCCAGATTTTGGGTAGAAATGAATTTATTTAATATTTCCAACCAGCGTGAGTTACATGCTCGATCATGGCAGTTATGTACTCCGCGTTCTTTACCTGCAGCGCTAGGTGAGCATAATATTAGAACCTTATCGAGAATATCTTGAGTTAAAGCTTGTTGAAATACAGAGATGACCGAATAAATCCATGGTGAGCGGTATTTTTTGTTATTATATAGATTTTCAGCAACAGTAAATGCTTGAATATTAACTGGATTCAGCGATATCGAATCTACACCCCACATCACCGCATCTGTAATACTATGAACGGCATCTCGTATTGCAGTTTTTTCATTGAGAAATGGAGGTTTAAGTAGTAGGTAAGCTTTTACAAGAACTCCGCAGTTATGAGCCGTTTTGATTGCATCTTTAAGATGTTGAGACGAAAAACCTTTGTTAATCAACACTTCTCGAACATAGTCATTTGAGGATTCCATACCAATGCCTAATTCCAGAGGTTTTCCATTACAAGCGGTGACAATCGAAAGTAAAATTTCTTCTTTTACAAATTCAGGACGAGTTTCGGCTAGTATGCTTTGTACTGAAGGTAGTTTGACGACCTTTTTTACAATTTCAAGGCGAGTTTCAGGATGAAATTCTTCATCATCAAGAAAACTTCCTGAAGAAAAAAATTTCACGGTTGTTTTTTTCCCTTCTTTCTGGATTTCTTCAAGTTTTGAAGTGTGTTTGTTGATTGCATATTGTACTTGATCTAAGATTTGCGATTGAGCAATGGAATCAGGACCTTTATCGTTGAAATACCCGCACATTGTGCATCCGGCATCATCAGAACGAGCCCAACTACATGCACATGTTCGAAAGATTATAGTGAATTCATACCCCATTTCATCATGCAGACGATCCTCAGATACCCATGATGTAACTGGTTTTGTGAGATTCCATTTAGTATGTTTATCAACCCGTTCTTTTGCCTTATTACGGAGTTTTCTGGTTTGGTTTTTTATCATTTCTGCGATTTTTTCGGACATCTTATTTATTCTCCTTCTTCAATTTTCGAATTTTCACAATTGCACCTCTACGCATTAGTAAAAATGTCCTACTACTCACGAGTAATAAACCCACTCCCAAGTATTCCTTGTCAGGTCCGAGAATTACAACTTCATCTCCGGCACACAAACCCTCATCAACATGTTCAATACCAGGTTTAAAAATTGTAGTTCCTGTTATATCTAAAGTATTAAGAGTCACTGCAATACCAGAATGATCTGCAAGTCGCTCTCCTCCTTGAAAATTAAGTTGGATATGCCCTGTATTGCGGATATATCGACCAAGTTGGAGTTTGCCATAACTTTCAAATCCAAAAATTTTCTTAATTTGGTCATTACGAGATTGGAGAAAACGTGCTGAACTTCCAATTAACGCAGTCCCAGCTCCGATTCCAAGTTGAAAATCTGCAATCATTTTAATAGTGTGTTCTTCATTTGATAGCGAGTCCTTGATTCTTCCATCATCATTTTCTTTGTTCATACTTTCAATGGCTTTTATGATAGATTCATTGAACTCATCAGGATTTTCCGGAATTGCAAATGATATATTTTGACCATCTTGTTTAATCCCATCTATTGCCATTTCAAATGCTTTTCGATACCCCCCTTTCAAGTATGCAATGATTTTCACATCTTTGGGCAGTTTACGAATCCAATGGGTAATGTCATCCGCAGTCAGGTGTAACTCCTCAGCATCCCAATCTCCCGTAACGGATATATCATAATGTGCCGCAGGAAAAACTTCTTCCAATTCACGGGGCACGACTCCTAATGGGGATGTGATTGTAACCTCTGAGATATACTTATCCCATTTCAGTGCTGCATTCCGAATTATCTTTCGAAATTGTCGATGAGATTTGGATTTTGAATACGGTTTACCCATGCTACATGGCAGGAAAATACAAATTTTCGTGTTAGGACGTGGCTCTACATTATTTTTAAGTTTACTTTTATATTGTTCCACATTTGGATTATGATAGGATAGAGCACTAGTGCAAGGAAGAAATGCATCTTTGTTTAAACCTTGAACTGAATTGAATGTATTGCCATGATCCTTTTGAATGTGACGTAACGCACTAAGAAGGAACAAAGAAAAACCACATTTCTTCTCAATGTAAGTACTCAATGAACCCTTCTTAATGTTTTTACGAATGCGTTCAATCTCAATTAGTCCATGACGGAGGTTATGGAATGCAAAATGATGAAAAAATGAATTAATATCAGAGACATTATCAAATTCCGAAACTAATTCGCGAACTACGTCACAATTTTCACACATACATGCATAATCCTCAAGAGTGTTGAGTTTTCTAACCCATTCCATACGTTCATCATGTACCAAGTATAATCCGGAATATCCTGCTTGGATGAGATAAGTCATATCAATTACATCAAATCCCAAATTAATGAGAAAGGCATATTCATAAGGTAAAATCTTGCCCGATGCAATATAGAGCAGATCTGCAGGAAATAATTTTCTTAATTGTAAAAACAAATCAACCGATGATGTGTAATCAATTTTTTTATTGAATAGTCCTTCAATTCTCAAGGCAACTAAGTTATCGTAAATTAGAGAATTGGAAACAAACGATTCTATGAGATTCAATAGTATAGTCGGATTTCTTAAATTAAGGAAGTTCAATGAGATACCGAATCCTTTCATTCGTTCAATTTTTTTTGGATCTTGTTCGATTTCATCTATAATTTCCTTGAAAAATTGAGTATACCATTCCACTGCAAACTCATCATATAAAAATGTAGATGGGCAAGTTTTTGTGAAGAAATAGGTGATTTCTTCCGAGGGATTGTTGGGAATCATCTGTTCTGGCATAAAATCGGAAGTATAATAGTTTGTATTTGATTGGTGAAGGATTAGATGGTTTTCTCGTGTTGTGGGTAAGTCTTGATCTGGGGAACGAATCGTATATAGGAGATTTTGTGTTTTTAGAATGGTTGAGTAAAACTTATTCTCTAGAAGATAATCCATTATAGGGAGAATTGCAACTGGAGTACGGATCTTTA
>JAEOTN010000160.1 GCA_016839865.1 Promethearchaeota archaeon
AACCGAATTTGCCGATTCTTTCCAAAATGAGAGTGGTAATCTTGGGCTTGTTCCAAATGTTTCTGCTGAAGATTTGAAAGCTCAATATTCAATTCACCTGATATTCCCCTTACAGTATCTGATATACTGAAATTAATTAAATAGGCTTGTTCGATAGAATCAAGTAGGCTGTTAAAGAGTTTTTTTAGGTCATGAATCACTTCACTAGTTGATTCAGCATTATTTTGATAAGTGCAACCCCCAAATAAAATAAGGGGTTCACGATCAGGAAATTGACGTTGAGAATATAAAAAAGTTCTAGGTTCCTCAATGATACCCATCTTATTCAGGTGTATCCTCGTACGTAGTCTTTTGAAGCTATCTAAATAACTTATTAACATTTGTGAAGATTTGGACTCTCCGCGTTGTAATAGAGGTTCAGTAGAAGTATGTGTGGAATGTAAGAAAGAAATTACATTTCGTGTATTTGAATTCACAAAATTTCTCTAAACTATCCAGAGTGTGAATCGAGACTTCTGGATTGACTTCACACATTCAAAAAACCCATATTTGTTCAAACCTTTTTTTGATAACAAGTACAAAAATTACCTCTTTTCATCTTATATAGCACTCCTCTTCTCTAGAAAAACCTGCTAAAATCACCTTAATTTTTGTTAATAAAAGTCAGCAGTAAATTCAAGCTAAAAAATAAAGAAAGGAGAAATTTAATTGGTAAAAGTAACCAAAATTGATTGGACCATCAAAACTGGTGAAAAATGGTGGAGTGGGACGGATACACAGATAACATGTGAAGTTTTACGTGATAACTCACAGCTCTTACTAGCTAATCTTGAACCAGGTAACACTCCCAGATTAGACCGTTCCGAATTGGCAACGTACTACTGGATTTTTCAAAACCCAACAGGACTTGGAGTGAGTGTATCTGGTACGCCTGTACCGTATTATATAGAATTTCCAAATGGACTTCATGATCATCTACGTGTCCGTCTCACCGCCAAAGGTCAAAATGCGTGGGAAAAGGACTGGATTCGAAGTAATGTCTATTTTGGTGAGTTACGACATGTCCCTGGAACTATTGATAGTATGGTCTGGGTTGAAGATTGGGAGACATTCTTCTTCGGAAGGGATGTTATTTTGAGTTCTGATAGTTCTGAAGGATATGCTAGGTTGACTTTGCTTTATTAGAATTGGCAAGGAAAATATGAGAATAGCAGAAGTGAGATTTAGCTTTGAAGTAAATGTGAACAGAAAACTGTATAGAGTGAGTTATTATGAAAAATTTTTCGATAGAAATCTCAAAAGAATTCAACCAAAGAATAGAATTAGTCATAGGAGAATTATTGGCACTTGATGAAGTAGATGTAATAGTTAATCCAACTGACACTCAAATATATGCCGATAGAGAAGGATCGATTTGTAAACAAATTTGGGAACAAGGTGGGTCAGCTGTTCAAAAAGAAATGAGTGAACTCAAGGATAGAAAAAATTTATCATTGAATAACGTGTATGTAACAACCGCAGGTAAGCTTAAAGCAAAATATATTTTCCATCTGCCTTTACTTCCCCCTAAAGAAGTTTTGGCGGTCAGAGAAAGAGGACGAAAAGCAGCTGATGTTTTCTATTCGGTTGTTAACATATTGGAAGCGATGAGAGACGAAAATTTAACTCGTGTTGCAATTCCTCAGTTGGGAAAGAGTGAAACACTGGTTGAAGCAATTGTACAGGCGATCATTAGCTTTTTAAGAAGCGAATACTTTGATGAAATTGACTCATTGTCCATTTTTCTTGTTGTGGATCGTAAAGAAGAATTTCAGACTTATAAGTACATTCTTGAATCACGAAAAGAGGAATTGACAACAATATCTCTCCTAAAAGAAATAGTAAAGGACAAACCTGAAGGAGAGTTTCCAATAAATGAAATTATGTCTCAATTACCTTTAGAAAGTGAAGTAGATGTTGCACAATTTCTAAGACGGAATCCTATCCCAGAAATTCATCTTGACTGGAGAAGGAATAGGATGATCAAATCTCAAGTGAAAAAGGGGGATTAACATGAGTACAATTGAAGAAACTTCTAAAGTAATTTTTCGTTTAGTTGATGATAGTTCCAATAAAATCCTACCTATTCGAGATATAATAGATGAAGTTTTTGATAG
Source organism: Promethearchaeota archaeon (assembly GCA_016839865.1). The sequence goes on from JAEOTN010000160.1 coordinate 2,157, forward strand.
AGACGAAGATGCTTACAAGAAATGGAAAAATAAAAGAAAACTACTTGCTTTTGATTTCACTAATGATGCTATTAGTATTAAGCCATTCTTAGAAAAAATTGAGGATGCAAAGTTTATTTTTTCAGAGTGTAAAAAAATTGCAGATAAATTTCCTCCTAAAATAGAGAAGATTAAAAGGAATGATTTGATATTAACAAGCCTAATTGCTATAGCTTCTGCTGTTGCGTCAGGTGGAATATTAAATATTGCATTTGAATTTTTAGGGGATATTCAACCCCTCCTTGCAACATGGGGAGGTGTTGTAATTGCGATATTATTAATTATCCAAATCGTTTACAAAAATCTCGGACTAGAGAAAAAACGAACTGATTATCAGAAGGGAATCAAAGAATATGACATGGTTAGCTCAGATGCCATGGAATATATTGATGAGATAAGATTAATTCCAGAAGAATTCCAAAAACGTCACAAAATGCTGTGTAAAAACTATCTCAAAGTCGGACGAGAATACCCACCTGATTGGTCGTTTAATCTCCCTCCTACACACCGAAAATAATCTGAATATCCATAAGAAGAGTTACGGTCAAGCACTTATGACGATGATTAAGACTGTTAAATTCTAGTTATTTAACATAATCTTTGTTTTTTCAAGCATCTGAAGTGCCAATAGGAAGAGAATAAAGTTGATTTCTTTTTTTGAATATTTTTTATGAATATGAGGAGAGGAGGTCTTCCAGAGGCGTTATACTTGTTTCAAGTTCTTGACAGTTTTATTTTATATTCTGTTCTTTCTCCCTCAATAAACTTCCTACATATCTTTTTGAATTTCTAGTTTTTTAGTAAATCTCATGCTTTTACAAAGAAATCCAAGAAATTTGTGATATATAGAATAGTGGAAATTGAAAAATGAGAATAATAAGAAAAATACAAGTGTTAGAGTGCTTTGGAATTAGTCATTCCTATTATTCTCCTGATTTCTTTTTCGGATAGGCACGATTTCTTAAATTTCTCAACGATTTTTTTGTATTCTTCTGGTTTAGTGGATAATGGGATTTGTTTAAGTTTATCTAATAAATCAAGAAATTCAGCCCTAGATTTTTGAGTCCTATAAATATAAGTCATAGCAATATCTATTTCACCAGAGGCCTCTTCGGCTGACAATTTATTAAATTTATTCCGAATTCCGGATTCTAATTGTTCCATAGCATGTTTAAATCCTCCAATTGCCCATTTTTCAAGATCTTCTCGCATTTCTACTAAGAAAGAAGACCAAGGTTCATTTAATTGCTCAATAGGTGCATTGGGAAAACGTAACGCAAGCTTGAGGTAATTAACCAGTGGATCCACAAGCGCTATTTTGATGATCCCTTGCATTTGTGGATCTTTTCTCATGTCTTGAACAATTTTTGTGCTGAATGGAGTGTATTTCTCGTAGAATTTGGAGAATATGAAATCTCCGGATTGTGTCTGACGTAATACCCGATCTCGAAAATCACGTAAGAATTGTACTTCTGGTGCTAGAGGAGTACCATAAGCTGCAGTAGCAACAAAACAGTCTAAACTAGGAAATTCCGCTGCTCTCATCGCCACTCTAGGCTTAAATTGCTGGCCTTTGGGGATCGTGTTGACTGTCATGTCTGTAAATTTTGATGTTCCATCATCAAAAAATCCATATGCATAGATCTGATAATAACCATTTTTATCTTTATCATCTTCCCAAACCACAACAAAATCGCCGTTTGGTGCCATAGCAATATCAGGCTTCAACTGCTGACCTTTAGGAACAGTATTGACCGTCATATCCTTAAATTTTTGCGTACCATCCTCTTTAAAGCCTCGTGCATAAATCTGATAATAACCATTTTCATTCTTATCGTCCTCCCAGACTACGACAAAATCACCATTGGGTGCCATGGCAACTGAAGGTTTCAATTGTTGGCCTTTAGCAACCGTATTGACAGGGATATCTGCAAATTTCTGTGAACCATTGGCATAAAATCCACGTGCGTAGATTTGATAATAACCATTTTCATCCTTATCATCCTCCCAGACTACCACAAAATCACCATTAGGTGCCATGGCTATTCCAGGTTTCAATTGATGACCTTTAGCAATTGTATTGACCGCTCTATCTGCAAACTTCTGTGTCCCATCAGCATAAAATCCACGAGCATAGATTTGATAAAAGCCATTTTTGTCTTTATCATCTTCCCAAACCACCACAAAATCACCATAGGCCGCCATTGCGATTGCAGGCTTCAATTGTTGACCTTTAGCAACTGTATTGACTGGTATGTCTGCAAACTTTGGTGTACCATCAAAGAAAAATCCGCGTGCGTAAATCTGATAGTAACCATTTTTATCTTTGTCATCTTCCCAGACTACCACAAAAT
>JAEOTN010000161.1 GCA_016839865.1 Promethearchaeota archaeon
CTCTTGAAGGATTTGATAACCATACATACCCTTAGATTCGCTGGAGGAAATCACTTCTAGAACTGCTAAGGTGGATATTCCTCTAAGCAATTCTGATTCCCAATTCTCCACATAACTCCTGAACTCTTCACGAGTAAACAGAAGTTCTTGTTTAGAATCCGGTTTGTATTGTTTTACTCTTTTGATCAATTTATATCACTTTTTTCATAGATTAGTATTTCATGAAGTTATTCATAGAATACTATTCATGAATACTATATGTGCTTAGGCATATTTAAATCTTCGCTAGTCCATTCTGATAGATCAAAATCAATCAAGTATCTTATATAGAATTTAAAGTAAAAATTAGCGAGGAAAAAACTAGTAGGAGAGTTTGATAATTTCAATACCCCATGGACCGAATTTAAGAGGTATTTTGTTGTCTTCTATTTGAAAATCTTCATTTTCGCTGTTTCGCTTAAGTAAAGTCGATACTTCATACTCAATATCTTGCCTAAGAGTGCTTAAATCCAGAATGCAATGAACACCTTGAGGAGAAAAATTCACAATTACATATATTATGAATCCGCTAAGATTCCAATAGTAGGAAATCATAGGATTCTCAGGACCTGGTGTGTTAACCTTGTAGACTCTGCCTGGATTCCATAGATTACTTTCCGTAAGATAATCGTGAATTAGGGGAGTAAGGTCCTCATAAAAACTCTTGATTTTTGCATTTTCTTCTTCATCTTTGCTCCATCTCCTCAATTGAACTGGTAATTTCTTAGTAAAACCAAATTGCTGTCCAAAATGAATCATTCTACCTCCTGGTAAGCATAAGGCTATACATGCTGCCGCTCTTGACTCCTCAATACCAAATGAAGTAACTGCACGTTTTTCGTCATGGTTCTCAATAAACCGAACTAATTTTGTTAAGTACTCCCATTCTGCTTGGAGATGACCTCTAACTGATCTAGCTGGGTCGTAAAGAATTCGATCATAAAGAGTTTTATCATAGCAATAATCGAATCCTTGCTTCATCAACTCCCATTCCATATCCCAGTAAACTTCTGCAATAAATTTAAAATCTTGATTTTTTCTTTTAACCTGAGGAATTACTTCCTCCCAAAATTCTGAAGGTGTTTTTTTTTTGATATATTGTGTCCATGTTTTTTGAAACACCGAATTTACCATAAGCATTGCCATATCACACCTCACACCTTCGCAATATTGTTGAATATCAAGAAGAGTTTCAACAGTTATTTTTCGATATTCATCAGAAAACGCATTTAACTGCAGAGTATCCGTCCAAGGCAGAAAGTATGGATCTTTTCCATGAGCTATCAATTTTCCATCTATTTTTGCGAATAGCTCTGGATGTTGCATAAGATCGGAAAACTCTCCATGAATATACAATTCAGGATTTGATTGAATCCAAGGATGATCAAGTGCAGTGTGATTCGGTACGAAATCAAGAATTAAAATTTTTTTTTGGTCATTAAGACGATTGTGAAATGCGATTAATCCATCATTTCCTCCAATTCGCTTATCTCCCTTATAATTTTTGATTGCATACGGAGATCCGATAATATCTTCATCAGTATAGTCGGATAGAGCATAAGAATATTCCTTCTGGAGTTCTTTGTGTTCTCGTGCGACTTGTTGGCTAGTTTCACTACGTTTCCAAACTCCCATTAACCAGATACAATTGTAATGCGCCAATTCATCCATTGCTTCTTCAGGAATGTTTTTCAGGGTTATTGGCTCATAATATTTTTCAGATAAGTAGTGTAACCATGGTATAGTGTTAATTTCTAGAATTAGTGGGTGTTTTACCCATTTCATAGTTGCTCATTTGGGGTATGGAAATTAAAATGTTGTGGAAGAAAACTCTTCATCTTCCGTTGTACTCTTGAATGATTTTGAAATACAAGAATGAGATTAATGCTATGAAAGATGCTCCTACTAATGTTCCTGTAAATCCGGCTCCATAACTCCATGAATCGCTAATTGTAGAAAACATAATAAGGCAAATACCGCCTGCAATGATAGTAAAGGCAAAGATACCAAGTGAAAACCAGAATATCATATTTTTCCATAATTCTTTTTGATCGATGAATAGTGTCATTCCCGCTAAAACTCCAGTTCCAAGAAAACCAAGAATAGATGGTAGAATGATCAGAATGGATAATCGATAGGGGGAACTTAAGCGGATATAATTTGGAGAAATTGATTCGGGAGCTAACCACCATGCATAATTTCCTGCAATTAATAGAATTATGGAAAAAACACTAAAAACCATAACACTGATTGTAAAAAATCTCATATAGATTACTTCAGTGCGATCTTGTTCTGGCATATATGTGGCTATGAACAACTTCAATTAAAAAATTACTATTTGTTAGCGATCAAAACTTCACGAATTTTACCCCGTTTGGATGGATCACAGTTGACTGCTCGATTAGCATGTACAGTGTGAATTGTAAAATCCTGATATAATTCTAAAATAAAAGGAGTATATGAATTACTTAGGATAACGGTACATCCTTTCTTATCTAAGTGTCGAAATACTCGACTCAACCGTTTTTGTTCTGCAATCCCAAAATCATCACTTGTATAGCTTGTAAAATTCGCGGTATCACTAACAGGATGATACGGACAATCCATGTACACAAAATCTCCTGCCTGTGCGGAAGAGAGGCAATCACCAAAATCTCCAAGGTGGATTGTAGTGTTTCTCAAGGCAACATTAACTGCGCGTAAATTCAAACTGTCACAAATTTTTGGATTTTTATAACGTCCAAAGGGTGTATTGAACTGATTTTTCTTATTCACCCTATACAGACCATTATAGCACGTTTTGTTTAGAAAAATCGTCCGGCTAGCTCGTTCTACCTTATCTAAGTTGCGAAATGAAGGTTCACGGTCTATAGCGCGTATGTTATAAAAATAATCTTTATCATTTTTATGAACACGGAGGGATTCAATAAGATCCTCTACCTTATGCTTTATAACTTGATAAGCGTTAATTAATTCAGGATTATTATCTATCAAAACCGCTTTTTGGGGCAATAAGTAAAAAAAAACCGCTCCCCCTCCCACAAAGGGTTCTATATATTTATTAAATGTCTTTGGAAAATATGTGGTCATTTGTGATATCAGTTGTCGTTTACCTCCTACCCACTTGATAAAAGGTCGTGGAATTTCGACGATCTTTTTATGCTTTAGGTTAACTTGCCGCCATTGCAGTATTTGGGTCTGAGATTCAACGATGGTTTTCACACCTTCCTAGTTTAAAGAAGTTTTAAAACATGGACAAATTCCGACAAAAATCTCTAAATATAGATTATAGAAACTTCTCCTAAATTTAACACACCCAGAAATTTTTTTTAATGAGACGAATATCTGTATGTTATGCCCTTTGGTATTGACAAACTTAGAAAAAAAATTGAGGAATTAGAAAGCACAACTGGAAATCTTGAACAATCTGTTTCATCAATGACTTCTGAGATGAGTAAATTCAAACAGGAAACAAACCATCTATCCGATCAAATGAAAAACCTAACCGCATCTATTGACAATTTATCAAGTGTCTTTAATACTCAAGTAAAAATGTTAAATGAGAGTTTACAGACTTTAGGGAAGAATTTGACTCAAAATGTGGTTGAAAACATTTTGAGTTTACCTAAGCTCGTTCCAGACTTTTTGAAGAAAAAAAGAGATTCTAATAACTCAACCTCCAAATAGTTGAGCTAGAGTTGCGAAAGATTTATTTCATTGGACAAATTCTAAGTATTACACTAGCTAGGTTCGTAAAAAAAACCATGGGTGGGTAGTCTAGCTAGGATAGGGCCCTGGCCTTCGGAGCCAGTTATCGCAGGTTCGAATCCTGTTCCACCCGCCATTTTTCTCCTTCTATTTTCGTTTTCAAAGGTTTTCTTAATGTAATGATTTTTTCAAATTGGCTAGGCTACAGAATTATATAGTAGAATAAACCAATACAACATTAAAACGGTGTATTACATGGAAGAAAAATCAGTAAATAAAATCTCAATGTATCGAAACTTCATTTATGTTACACTCACGTTAAACCTAGTCTCGATCGTGTTCGGAATTTTTTACTATATCTTTCGATTCTATAATTACATTTCCAATGTATTCGGTTTTGTGTTGGCTGTGGCATTTGTCTTGACTTTCATCTTGACTCTTCTTTATGAGCGCATCGAAACCATCCCAAAAAAAACACGTCGCGTTTTACGCGTATTCTCTGTTGTGTATTTGGTGTATGCGGTATTTGGGATTTTAATGATGCTCGGAGGAAACGTATTAATTCAGATCGAATATGAGCCTTCATTCAGTGAAAATATGACCGGTTTACTCCTTAATATGGCCGGATTCTTCGGAATGTTAATATTAGGAAGTATTTTCTCAGGAATTAGCGCAGCTCGTGTAAATGAGGTATCTCGAGATATCACCGAACCTGCTCTTGAACGGACTATTGGACATAAGATAGGAGCAATTATTGGACAAGTATTTTGTTACCTACTTTTAGTTCTTGGAGCTTATACCAGCATTGCCGTAATTACGGGAAGAATCTATTGGTTAAGTTTTCTTTACATTTCCTTGTATTTCATTCCTGAATGTGCATTAGTTTTAGGAATTATGTTTTTAACTGCAACAATTCTAGCACTACGGTTAATTCCAAAGAGAAAGAAAGTGTATTTTTATTCCATACTGACTATTGGACTTACAATTTCAGCAATACATATGATACCTGCTGTTATGACTCCTGCAGAAATAGTAATCGCTAATAATCGATACACTACTGCATTCACAAATTCCTGGCAATCTATTCCCTATGCAGATAAAAAGTACATGACAGGATCTCCCTTTTCCTTTTCCCGATATATGTTGGGAATGCATCCCGATGACTATACCGTTCAAAGAGATATTCTATTCTACGATGGATCATTGAGTAACGAAACCATTGATGAAAATATTACATTGTATTTTGATGCTTATATGCCATCACGGGATGCATCTGAATTACCTGGCAAAAATAGTACATTAATTCGATTTCACGGGGGAGGCCTTACTAGTTATGACAAAGGCTTACCAAATATGCAAAAGATGAACTACTACTTTGCTTCTCAAGGATACATAGTATTTGATGTACAATATGGTATGTATACTAGTAACCCAATTCCTACAGATTCCTTTTTAACACCAGCGCATGTTAAAGGTAATTTTACAATTGATGATATAATGAGACATGTAGGAATTCTCTGTCAATATTTGGTGAATAATAGCGATACTTATGGGGCTGATCTCAATTCTGTTTTTCTTTCGGGTGGATCAGCAGGTGGTTTACTTACGTGCACAACTGCTTATACATTGGCTCATGCAAACTATACGTTCTATAGTGGAATCGAATCCTCAATTGATGTAAAAGGCATTATTCCATTTTATCCTTGGGTAAATGTTAGTGGCACAGGCTCCATAAAAGGGTCTCCCGAGCTTCTACGACCCTATAACCTGGTTGACACGAATTCTCCTCCTTGTTTAATTTTCCAAGGGAATATAGATCATACAGTCGATCCAGCAGTAACCCAGTTATTACAGGATGCATATAATATATCAGGAGTACCTTGTGCAACATTACCAATGTTCTTCGCAGGTCATGTAGCAGATATGTGGTTTGAGGGATACTACAACCAAATTTTCCTTTACTATATGGAAAGATTCATGTATCAGTATCGCTAATTTCTTTTCTTTTTTTTACGTTTCACTAGTCCTTTTAATCCATTCTTTTTTATTCACTACCAATATATGCCAAAAACTCGAACTCTCCAATCCAATATTTGGAAGAATTACCTCCTATTATTTACACAAGGATTTTGGTTTGTTCTTCCGATTTTCCAGCGGTTCTATCTGTTGTTTGATATGAATTATACACAGATAGGTTCACTAGAGAGCGGAGCGTCGATCTTGTTTTTTATCTTAACTATTCCATGTGGTGCATTTGCAGATCTAATATCAAGAAAGTATAGTATTTTCATTGGCTCTCTATTGTCAGCAGTTGGTATGTTGATAACAGGATTAGGTAATTCTTACCCCATCTTCATGCTTGGATATCTAGTTTGGGCAATTGGGGATGGATTTCTCTACAATGCTCGTGGAGCAATGATGTACGATTCTATAAAACAAATAGGTCGGGAAGAAGAGTATTTGAAAATATCTGGTCGTGCAAACATTATCACAGTAATACCTCTTATTTTCAGCGGATTCATGGGGCCAATACTTTTTGATATTGATCCACACCTACCATGGCTAATCATCTCGGGTTTGTGGTTTATTTCTACTATTATAGTATTTTTCATGGTGGAGCCTAAAAAAGAAGAACTGGATCATACATTCCGCAATTATTTGAAAAAGATCGGGGATGGATTGAAATTCACTTTTAGAGAAAAACACATACTATGGATGTTATTTTTCACGATTGCTATGTCAATAGGTATAGGGATATTCAATGAAGTGATCTCTCAATCCTATTATTTTGACATAGGTTTTTCTGAAGAACATATGAAGTGGATTTTTCCTGGTATTTACGGAATTGCGAGTTTAACTGCTTCACAATCACACAGATTAGAGAAAATATTTGGCGAGAATGGATCTTTTATTTTCATAATTATTGTTCATTCAATTGGATTATTGTTTATGGGGTTACTCCAAACACCTTATACATTAATCGTAGTTATGATTGTATACATTTCTCGTGATTTTCGATGGGTTTTCGGTGATTCTTATATCAATAAATACTCGGAATCTGGAATTCGAACTACTATTCTTGCGATAATCAGTATGGCTTTGGCTTTAGTCTTATCAGGGACTTTCCTTTTAGGTGGCTATATGGTCGATAAACTTGAAATATTTCAAACCTTAATTGTATTAGGTGCATTCACAGCTGTGTGTTCGGTAATATTAGTAATTACAAAACCAAAAAATAACAAAAGAAATAATAAGAAGAAAGCAGATTTAGTCAAGTCCGTAGACTTGTCGAGGAGTCAATAATTTCGGAAATTTATCCAATAAGTTCTTTCTCATGATATAACATAGGTGGCATTCATCCACATACCCTGAATCACATTTTAACCCAAGATCTTTAACTAATTTTGCAGGACCGCCTTTATAAAGCGAACCACATATTGGATGGGTATCTGGATTATACTTCTTTATAATTTCAGATAATGGTGTCTCCATGAAATTCCCGATGCTTAATCCTTGACAGATCTGAACATTCCCAAAACAATCCAAGTGGACTCTTCCTAATCCTTCTATATCTTCATATGGACAATCAGTTAACGTTTTCCAGTCACGAGTAGGTAATCCTTCAACTAAAGTATCTACTGCTCTTCCTCGAAAAACTGCTCCACCCTTCATAATTGCGGTTCCTTTTTCTTGTGCTTCTTTGGAATCCAAATCAATTTCGGGTTGATCTATTGTAATTGTGCTAATTGAGGGGATTTTGAGTTTTTTAGCAACACGTTGAGCAATTTTTGGGAGTTCTCGTTCATCATCTACGAAATGAAACTCATCATTGCTGATTTCCATCGCGCTCACTCCACTTTTAGCAATATCATGTAACCATAATTCTGCATCACGCTCGTTTGTAGCCCAGTATGAGTTAGTAACAATTCCAACTTTAAATCCAAAGTCACGGGCTAATTTAACTGATTCCACCAGAAGAGGATAGTATAAGAATGGCTCTCCTCCCTCATAATATATCCATTTAATAGTTCCAATCTTAATTGCTTCTTCTAATACCTGTTCAATCTGACTTAGGGTGAAAGTTCCTCTTGATCGAGGACTACAATGAAGAAAACAGTGGTCACATTCGTAATTACAAGTGTACGTCAATAGTAGGTGTAGTTGAGTCAACATTTTTCGTCTCTTCCTCTACAAGAAAAGAAGAAAACCAACAATAAAAGGAAAATCCCACGCAATTTCTAGTACAGTAGAAATTTCTAGTAACACTTGTTCTATTATATAGAATTTAATGGGATATATCATATGTTTTAGCTAATGACGCTTTTTGTTTTACTGTCTTGGGGACGTTTCGAGTATGTCCCGCAAGAAACGACGCTCTAATAATCGAAAAGCAAAGAAACAAAAAAAATATTCTTATCTTTTTCACATCTCTACTCAACCACGAAAGTTCTTACAGCCGTATAGGACTTCCTTTTGTTATGATTCAGAAGAAGATCGAGCCCAAGCACTGTTGTTTTTATGTCCTCGTGAAGAAATTAAAAATTGGATGGATTGGGTATCTAGCAAAAGTCGAGAAAAATCTCTATATAAAAAACTTTGTCAAGGAGGTTATATGACTCTATATGTCCATGTAGTTCGTGTTTACATACCCGATTTGATAATCCCCTTTCCACGATATGGGAATGAATTTGTTATAAAAGACCGGCTTCGTCCCCGTGCTATTGTTCCTATTCGGTTCTATTATCACAAAAAAATCAATATCTCCAAACTCAATTCCACCCTAAAGAGACTCAATGATGTTAAAGTGAAGGTTTAGAAACTTAGCGAGTATATTTTTATTTCCATAAATCGATCGATCGATATGCGGCTTGAAAACTTACAGTTTACCATGATGAATGCGAATTTCATGGGGGCACTTCACGGAATTGCGAAGTATTATGGATTTCAATATAGCCAACAATGGTTACTAGGTGGTTCTGGTCACGCATTTTTAATGAATATACATTTAGAACTGTGTCCAAGTGGTCCGTATGTGATTAATCTCGATCCGATATTCGATTGCGGCAAAAATCTAGGATTACAATTTGAACCTGTTGGGTTCCTAGGAGGGAAGTTAACTCCCGAAATCTTAACTCCGCATGAAGAAAAATTACGGAATTACATGGATCAGGGTATCCCCGTCATAATTCAGAACATGGATAACCAAATCATGGTAGGATATGATGAAACTGGTTTTATCTTAGATCCTACTTACGAAGGTTCAGAAGAATATTTCCCCCCAAAATTGTCCTTTGGATCATGGAAAGAATATGGGGATGAAGTACATTCATTTGCTGTAGCAGTAAAAAAAATCAAACCGGAACACCCGAAGATAGTTATTGGAGATTCTTTAGATTTGGCTATCAAATTATTGAAAAACGAGTATCCGCAACATGAACCGCATGAAGGCAAGTACTATTATGCAACAGGCTTCAAAGCGTATGACTACTGGTTGGATTACCTAGACAAAAATGACGGAAACAATCATGGCCATTATTGGAATGGTACGGTCTGGATGGAATGTAGAAGACACGCTGCGATGTATTTCAGAGATTTACCATACTATGAAGATGCCGTAGCTAAAGACAATGAAGAAATGAAATTGATAAAAATCCTTGACAAAAAGTATACTGAAATTGCTGATTTGTTGAATAAAGCACGAATAAAAGAGCTAGGTCAAAAAAAGAAATCTAAATTTATCAAAAAAGCCAGAGCGATTGAAGAATCAAGCTTAGAAGATATAATAGCACTCCGCAATCGTCTTATTTGATCTTTCCACCCTTTTTTTTATCTATATTTTTACCCTAGTACTTTATATGGAATTGTGCTAGCTTTAATCTACCCATTGCTGAAAATTAGCGATTTGGATCGTTCTTTTCCGCAAAATTCTTAAAAAAGGATGTATACAAAAATGCAATAGTCTGTAGAAGACTAAAGCAAAAACTAAATTTACTACCTTAGTTGGTTATTATGAGTAAAAAAGAGAAACCTCACATGAATCTCGTCGTCATCGGTCATATTGACCATGGCAAGAGCACTCTCATGGGCCACGTATTGGTTGCGGCCGGTGCCGTAACAGATCGTGAGGCTCGAGAGTTGGAAAAACTAGCACAAGAGCTAGATCGTGAATCCTGGAAGTATGCGTTCTTCTTTGACGCATTAGCCGAAGAACGAAAGCGTGGTATTACCATAGATTTGACGTTCCGAAAGTTTCCAACGAAAAAATTTGAGTGGACCATCATTGATGCTCCAGGTCACGCAGACTTCGTTAAGAACATGATTACAGGCGCATCCCAAGCGGATGCTGCCATTCTCGTCGTATCCGGTAAAAAAGGTGAATTTGAGTCCGGAATTAGCGACATCGGTCAAACCCGAGAACATGCTTTCTTGGCAAAGACCTTAGGTGTCAAACAAATCGTCGTTGCTGTAAACAAGGCAGATGACAACTCATGGGCTTATAAAGAAGACCGATATGAAGAAGTAAAAGCAGAAACTACAAAACTTTTAAAAATCGTCGGTTACAAGACTGATGATATTCACTTCGTTCCTGTATCCGCCCTTGAGGGTGATAATTTAGTTGATCGTTCAACAAATATGGATTGGTATAAAGGACCTATCTTATTCGAAGCATTGGACTTGTTTACGCTTCCTGAAAAACCAACCAATAAAGACCTTCGACTTCCTGTTCAGGATGTCTACAAGATCAAAGGTGCTGGTGTAGTACCTGTTGGTCGAGTTGAAACCGGAAAAATGAAGGTTGGAGACAAAGTTCTAGTTAATCCGGGTGAGTTCGTTGGTGAAGTTCGATCTATTGAAATGCACCACGAAAGTCAAAATGAGGCAATTCCTGGAGATAACATTGGATTCAACGTTCGAGGTGCTACTATTAAAGACTTCCACCGTGGAGATGTCGTTACTCATGAAGGTAAACCATGCAATATAGTAATTCCAGGTCAAACAATATCTGCCCAAATAATCGTTATCTACCACCCAACTGCAATTGCTGTGGGCTATACTCCAGTAGTGCACTCCCACACCCTCCAGATTGCATTTAAATTCGTTGAATTATCCAAGAAATTGGATCCGCGAAATGGACAGGTGATGGAAGAGAATCCACAGTTCTTAAAGAAAAACGATGTCGCTATTGTAAAACTCTCACCTATCAAGAAAGCGTGTGTTGAGAAATATAAGGATTATCCAGAGCTTGGACGACTTGCAGTTCGAGATATGGCACGAACCGTTTGTGTTGGTGTCATTTTAGATGTCGGTAAAGCACCAAAAGCACCAAAAGCAACAAAAGCGCCAAAAGCAACTAAAGCAAAGTAAACAATTTTTCATCACTTTTTTCTTTCGTTTTTTGTTTCAATTCAAGTGGTATATAGGTTAAGCTCGTTTTCTCCCATAATCCTCCCATTATCAAGCCAATCCTCACAATTATATACTCAAACTACCTAAATGTATATAGTTTGTTAGTTCCGTTTTGGAATCTAATAAGGCGATCTCACATGAGTGATTTAGAATCTGATGAATTATGGGATTATATCGTAATAGGTGGTGGTCTCACCGGGCTTGGAATGGCTGCGTTACTTTCTTTTGAGGGATCAAAAGTATTATTGCTTGAAAAGGAATCGGAGGTAGGAGGACGCTCTCGAACCAGTAAAAATAATGGATTCATTCTAGATGAACATCCCTTCCATTTAATGAAATTTGGGTGGAAAAATCCTTTAAACGATGTTCTACGTGCAATGAAAGACGAGAATTATAAACGTGTTCAAATTCATCCCGTACGCCACTACCATCTATATATCGGTCCTAAAGAGACTAAAAAACTAAAACCAAACCTATACGAACAGTCTAAATTGAGATATTTCAAGGAGGGATGGATATCCGTTCCTAGAAATATTAATCAGATGAGAAAAAGTGACTTTTTTGGTGTTTGGAAACTAATACGTATTTTTACGAGTGGTTTCAAATGCACTTATGAGGAAATGCGGGATAAATCCCTCCAAGAGTTTAATGAAACTAAAAAAATGAATGAGACTTCAGCCCACTATTTAAAACTTGCAGCAGGAGTTTTAATGTATTGCCCTTACCCTGAGCTTGTTTCAGCAGGGGAGGTTCTTCGTGCTATTAAATGGAGCTCAAAACAACCTGTTCTTTTCGGCTATCCGGAAGGGGGATGGCAAACAATCATAGATCGATTTGTTGAGATCATCAATCGAAATGGAAAGGTATTGACTAACTGTGAATCCAAACACCTGAAGTTTTCGGAAAATGAAAACAACCGCATCGAATCGAATGCTGTACTTACTTCTTTAGGAGAATTCAAAGCAAAACAATTCATTGTGGCTATTCCTCCAAAACGAATCACGCCTTTATTTGAAGAAAATGGACAAAACTTTCTAGATCCTAACGTACGAACATTTTTTGATAAATTAACACCTACTTGTGGAATTTCTTTGGACATTGCATGTTCTAAACGTCCTTACAAAGGACGTAGTTTGCTATATATCGAGAATCCGGATGCATATGGTATCTTTATTTCAAATATCGAACCATCCATAGCTCCTTCCAAAAAGCTATTGATGACCGTATTTTCCCCACTCCATCCTGAAAAAATTGAAAATACAGAATTTATTGAGAATAGGATCGTAGATCTTAAAGAACGTATCTATTCTATGTATCCAAAATTGAAGGATAATATTGATTTTGAGCGTGTTCGTGTAATCAAGCGGGTAGATACAGCTTTTATTAGCACAGAGCAGTATAAAGATATTCGTCCAAGAACACAAGTCCCTGGTATTGATAACTGTTACCTTGTTGGAGACTACATCTCAGCTTATGGTTGGGGTGAAGATATTGGATATAACTCAATTTGGGAAGCATATCGCGTTCTTAAAGAGAAAAAAAAGTAATTTCCCAATTTTTTAATTTATCGATTTTGAGTATCTTTCTTCCCCCTTCATCTGATTCAACCCTGTTGAATCAATTATAAACAGCATCAACTCTTGAAATATAAAGATTTTATGAATGAAAGCAATTCAGTTATCGCACTTATATCTGCATCTCGCTTCATTTGAGTGTTTAGCCAAGGGAATGGTTTTTTCTGGAATCCTTGTTGAACTTTCTCCACTAATTCAGATATGCTTATTTTTTCCTGTAAATACGCATAAGCTATTACGGCTTCAGCACTATCTGCAATAGAATGAGCCTTTGCTCTAGTTTTTGCCAGATATCGCAACCCTGACATTTTCATAGATTCGGACAAGACCGTAGCATTAATTTTTTCTCCCGTAGGTTGATTGATAAATAAGGATTCTGCAAGGGAATATACCATATTAATAATTTCGTCTCCCAATTTTGCTAATCCTTTATCTTTTGCAGCAATTTCGATGGAATCAATACCTACAAGAATCTTGGAATATTTACTCAAACTTCAAATGACCTCTATATATAAATGACCAAATCCCTCAATTAATTCCTTTGGTGCAGTAATTTTGTTATAAACAGTGAATTAAAAATAGGAAAATTCCTCTTACGAGTATGAAAAAAATTTATCTTAGAACTTTAATCAGTACTGGTCTTGGAGTAGTTCTTGGTGTTATATGTATATTGGGAGTGCGTACTCGAATGCCATTAAATCCAGAACCAAATGCGACGATCTATCTACTTGGTGCTTGGTATAACCGACTTATAATGGGGATTATAATAGGTCTTGCAGGTGGAATTCATATTTTTCAGAAAAAATACCGCATTTTCGAATCAGTATTGAGAGGGCTCTTCATAGGGGCATTAATTTCGGTTAGTTTCGCATTCCTTCAACAAGTAATCACAGTGACCTATTTTGTTGCAGGACTTGCATATGGAATAATAATAGATGTGGTTTCTACTTTAATTATTAAGAAATTAGATGATAAGAAGAAAATATCTTAGAATTCAACTTTAAAAGCTTCTTGAATAGCTTTTAATTCATTATCAATTTTTTTACATGAATTTTGCAGGATCTTCTTGACAGAAACGGCTCCATCTGTAATAATAGTCATAATGGGATTTTCTAAACTAGTTTTCTTATATGCAGCATATTCTACTCCTTTTTCCTTAAGGAGGATATTCGTTAGGAAATTTAAGAAACCATGGGAAGCATCAATAAATTCAATACGATAGGAATTGTTCTTTTGTTCAATCAATCGTGCTTTTAGATGTTTATAATCCTTTAATTCTTCCTCTTCTTCTTCTTCTTCAAGCAATAATTCGTCTTCAGAATTTTCTTCTGATTCTTCTTCAATTTCCTCAGTTTCTGGTTGGTTTGATTTTTCGTCTAGCATATTACCCATAACTCGTGAATATAGTATCAACTACACAGTAGTAGACAAAGAGGTTTTACGTTTCCTCAAATTTTAATTTTTTCAATTTTAATTTAAGATCAATCTCTGCTTCATCTGGTTGTGAAGTAGGTGTAATTTTCTCTTGTTGAGAGGGAAGAAGCGTATTATGGAGCTTTTTGAGCTTTTGTAGTGTAATTTTTATATTTTCGGGGGAACCCACAAGTGTTAACTCTAGTTTTCCAGAAGGATTGAGTTTTGCAGTGAGATTGGAATACATTTTTTTCCTTCTCACCAATTCCAAGAATTCCTCAGCTTCCGCAATTTCTATAAAATTGAATATTATCTTCTTTTTGGAATGTTTTGCCATAATTTCAACTCCAAATTGAACTGTAAACTTAGTGGGATTGGAAATCGTTCGCTAGCTTTCTCAATCCTTTATTTCCACAAAACGGACATTGAACATTCTTTCTTCCTGTCATTTTCATCTTCGTTCCGCAAATGTTGCAAGAACAAGAAATTACACCAAGATCAGGAGCATCAGTGCTTAATTCATACTCATCCCTCATTTTACTGATTACTTCAGCACGAATTATATCTGTTTTTCGAAAAGCTTCTTCGACTTTATCAATATATTGATTACTGATATGGCTGATATGAATATTCCCATAGACTGTATCATCAAGGATGTTGCGATTATTCACATTGTATATTCGTAATCCTGCTGTAAATTTTCGCATAAATTCTGCTTGACCCACTACAATATCTCCGGTTTTCACTTCTCGTTTGTTACCCTTTATAGGGCTATCTACATCGATTGTGCGTTTCAATGGGTCGATTTTTATCACTCCTGACATGGACGCGTACAATTTTCCATCAATTTCATGGATTCGGGCATTATCTTCATAGGCGTATTCTTCTGCTCCAGCAATGAAATCCCCGATCATCACAAATTTTCCGTCTTTTACTTCGGTCATTTATCTCACGTACTTATATTAGCTCCAGAAAAGCATCTTTTAGAAACATGTAATCATAATTTTTCTTGGTACCATGAATTCCTAGGAATCAAAGTTAAAAAAATTAATTAAAAATGTCATTTCCCATCAAAAAGAAGAACTTAATATCAATTGTGCAATCCATGCAAGGATTTCAGTCCCCAAATGTGCTACTGGAACAATATGTTACAGATTCAATAAGTACGGTGGACTTCTTGTATTATATAGCAGTTGATAATAGAGAGATATTAGACAACATAATTATTGATTTAGGGGCTGGAACAGGACGGTTGGGGTTGACATCATTACTCCTGGGGGCTGCACACGTATTTGCAGTAGAAGTTGATTCAGAAGCAATTAATATCATGAAGAAAAATGCAGAGATGTTGGATTTGATCCCTCATATCGATACAACTCAAATCGATATATCTCAAATATCTGTAGAAAACCTTTCGTCATTACGCAATCAAATCCATGATTTTAAAGAATCTGAATATAATGACGCTTCAATTGTATGTATAATGAATCCTCCTTTTGGAATTCAAAAAAAAAATGCAGATCGGCCATTTCTTAAGCTAGCCATGGAACTAACAGACATCATTTATTCAATTCATCTATCTAACGAAAAATCACGTGCTTTTATTAAACGATTTGCTATCTCAAATGGATGGCAAGTCACATCTATTCATTCCCAAATCATGAAGCTTGAAAATGCTTTTCAATTTCATAAAAAAAAACGGAAGGACATCCTTACGGATGTTTATAGATTAGAAAAGGAAATTAGATGAATTTCTTCCAATCGCTGAAATTTTTTGGAAAGTTTGCTTTGCCATCTAACTCTTCTTCTATTCGTAAAAGTTGGTTATATTTTGCATTTCGATCGGAACGACATGGTGCTCCAATTTTAGCTTGACCATTGCATAATCCAACAGCTAAGTCACTGATGAAACTATCACTTGTTTCTCCTGATCGGTGAGAAACTACCACATGATAAGAGTTTTTCATGGCCATCATTGCTGCAGAAATTGCTTCCGTTAGGGATCCAATCTGATTTACCTTTAATAGAAGAGAATTTCCTGCACCCTTATTAATTGCTTTCTGTAACCTTTTTACATTAGTTACAGTGAGATCATCTACCACAATGTTGACATCGCGTACTCGACGTGTCAAATCTGCAAATGCGTCATAGGATTCCTCATTAAATGGATCTTCAATGTTCTTCAATGGATACTCATCTACTAATTCTACATAATACTCCACTAGTTCACGTTCGCTGAGTTTTTTTCCATCAATCGAGTATACTCCATTGTGATAAAACTCACTGGCTGCTGCATCGAGTCCTAAAACAAAGTCCAATCCTGGAGTATATCCAGCATTCTCAATTGCTGCTGAGATTATGTCCAATGCTTCTCGTGAAGTCTGCAAATTTGGTGCAAAACCTCCTTCATCCCCTACATTGATAGAAGACTTGCCATATTTTTCCGTTAGTAATTTCTTTAGGTATTGGTAAGTTTCTGCAACCATTTGAACTGCATGACTAAAAGATTTCGCCCCTATTGGCAATATCATGAATTCTTGAATTGCTAAACTTGATCCTGCATGTTTTCCTCCATTTAATACGTTACTTTGTGGAATCGGCATGAGAAATTGGTCAGTGGGTTTTTTATATGCTAATTCGTAAAGATATTGATATAGAGGTTTTTCGCTTAGCTGTGCAGCTAATCGAGCAGTAGCCATAGATACGGAAAGAATTGCATTTGCCCCTAAATTTCCCTTATTTTCAGTTCCATCGATAGCTATCATTTCAGCATCGATTTTTTCTTGGTCCATCACATCAAAATTCAACAATTTTTGACCTAAAATATCATTTACATTTTGAACTGCTTTCATAACACCTTTTCCAAGGAAGGCTTTTCCACCGTCTCGTAGCTCTAATGCTTCTGCTTCACCGGTGGATGCACCTGAGGGGACTATGGCTCGAGCCCAAGCGTCTCCACAAAAAACATCAGTTTCAACAGTTGGATTTCCACGTGAATCCAAAATCCAACGGCTTTTGATTTTTGTAATGTTCGAATTTGCCATCTCGAGTACCATTCATAATGCTAAAAATAAATTTGTTTTGATCGGTCACTAAAGATTTAAAACATTTATGTTCAATTACTCAATATACTGAGGGTTTGAATGAATCATGATCGAACAACCGTTTGTGGAGAAATATCGTCCAAGACACTTAGAAGATGTAGTAGGACAAGCAAAAATTGTAGAACGGTTAAAAAAATTTGTTGCAGACTCTACTATGCCTCATCTAATATTTGCGGGACCAGCTGGGACTGGAAAAACGACTTCTGCATTAGCTCTTGTTCGAGATATTCAAAGAGGGAAAATGAAGCATCACCAAACCTATTTGGAGTTAAATGCAAGTGATGCACGTGGAATTGATGTTATTCGGACATTGGTCAAAGAGTTCGCAAAAACAATTGTTGTTGAAGATATTCCCTTCAAAGTTATAATTTTAGATGAAGCAGACCACATGACCGGTGCAGCGCAGCAAGCATTACGACGCACAATGGAAAATTATACTCATATCTGCCGAATGATTCTTATCTGCAATTATTCTAACCAAATTATATTACCTATTCAATCCCGATGTGTCGTATTTCGATTTAGCAAGCTAACACGAGATGACATCACAAAACGTATCCAGTATATAGCGAAAAAGGAAAATATAAAACTGACTCCATCGGGTTTAGAAGCATTAATTTATGTAGCAAATGGAGATTTGCGCAGAGCGGTTAACTACTTACAAGCAAGCTCTTCTATAAACAACACTATTGAGGAAGATGTTGTATATAAAATCGCAGGTAGAATATCTCCAGAAGATATTCGTAAAATGATTTATGCCGCTCTAAAAGGAAAATTCATGGAATCTAAAGCAATTCTGGATACTCTTACTTTGGAATACGGATTAAGTGCTCGAAATTTATTATCTCAGATGCATAGCGAAATCTATGATATGAAACTTGACGAACTAAAGAAAATGCGGATCATTCGTATACTTAGCCAGATAGAATACCGATTAAGTCAAGGTGCTACGGAGAAAGTGCAACTACACGCTTTATTAGCGAAATTATGTTTACTCGAAGGATGATTTCACAGAGTCTAAGATTTTAGTGCGTATATTGAGATCATACAACCATTTATTTAAGACACGGATAAGTTTTGCATAAGAAGCAGCACATTTTTCAAATGTAATCTCTGGATAAAATACATCCCACAAAATCAACCCATTAGGGAGCATTGGTTCAATTTTCAAAGCAAACTTTTTGTCAGAAGGATCCAAAAGTGATGAGAGGATACTCATTTCCCATTTCTGAGAGCCAATTTGTATCATCACACGCATCATGTTTCGAATTTGATGCCATAGAAAACTTCTAGCGTGAAAATTGAACACCCAAAGATCTCCATAATTCTCGATATTTATTTCATCCACCGTTCGATTAGTATCCGTTTTTTCTTCATTTTTCGAAAAATTCCGAAAATCATGAGTTCCACTTAGTGTTTTAACGCAATCCTGCATGATTTCCTGATTTAAGATTCCATTAGAATCCACGATAAAATATTTATAATGGCGTTGTGTCGCTTGGTATCGAGGATGGATGAGTGGTATATTGTCTTTTAATTCTGAATTTGTTACTCCCCAAATGATAATATCTTCAGGTAATGCAGTATTCACTTCTATTGGATGAAATTTTTTGCGTTGATTGAAAAATCCATATGTCATTCCTCTTGCGTGTACTCCAGCATCTGTTCTCCCTGCACTATGTATTACTTGTTTTTTATAATCTTCATCATCGATATATGCTTTCTTATATAACGCATTAAGCAATTTACCTTCAATTGTATGCAATTCGGGTTGCCTTTGAGAACCATGGTACATATCGCCGATATAAAAAACTTTGAACAATGTGTAGTGTTTCTTAACCATTTTAATCCCATTTGACTGAAAATTTGCAGAGAGCATCTCCATTCGCTTTACATTCCAATTCTATTATGGAGAATACTTTTCCAAGGTTCTTTTCTAAAATGACCTGAAGAAACCCTCGAGTGAGAAAACACAATTTCTTATACATATTTGGTAAATAAAATACTTCTAAGTTGTCCTCAATATCGAAAGTAATTTGATCCGGTTTTTTGGTCACATTTTTCACAAAACCAAAATCGTTGGATTTCCAAAAAGACTGAAACTCATCAATTATGCCATTTACATCTTTTGATATGAAAAATTTTGCATACTTCTCTCCTAAAATTCTACCTACTCGCTCAAGAATATCTTTTCGTTCTTTACTAAACACATTGATGGTAGTGATAAAACATATAATCCACGATTTTAGAACATTGTCCTTAAATTCTGCACTTCCGAGATCTCCCTCATCCCCGCAGTTATTAAGGATTTCACAAGATATTGAAAGAGAATCTCCAAATTCTGTTGAACGTATATTCATTTGTTTGTCTAGATACACGGAAACGGAATGATATGGTTCACCATGGACATATCGGAAAGGAAAAGGATAACTCTTGTCTTCTAGAATCTTTTCGGGTAAAGTAAAAACAATATTCTCCTTGCAATACTTACATTGCACTTTTACTTCTCTAGTAGCCTTGTTTATCTTATACATTGTGTAGGGTGGGAATTTAATACGTAATAATTTTTTTCTCTGGATATTATTTTACGAATTTTAGTGTAATCTTTTCAATCCCTTGATTAAATCCATCTAAAGTTTGTAATATTCCAAAATTCACTCCGAAGATGACATTTTGAACGAATTGTTTCAGCCCTACACGTTTTTTATTTATGAATAACGTTACTTGAGTAATTTGATCCATTGAAGATTCCGAGATTGCTGTTATTATTCTACCCTCAGGGTCTCTCTTTAATCTAATGTCCAAATTAAATTCCAAAATTTCCTCTTTATTTGGAATCCGTCGAAGTAAAGTTAGTAATTCGAGATTTTGGTTAAGTATTACGTTATATACAAACTGAATCATAGGAACTTCGGTATCATCAAAATATACTTTTAAAGGAGCATTCTCCAAGATCGGATGTTTGGACATAGAGTGTTTCAATTCAAAGATTGATTAAATATTTTCTATTCTCATCCCCAAAGGTTTAGACCAAACTCTTTAAAAACTACTATTCATCAAAAAACCTAATCTAGTAGAAATGGAAAGGATTTTTCTACAATATATTATAAGGGATATAGCATGGTTAATAAAGTCCGGAAATGGTTCTCAGATATTTGGGATCGAATGAATACATCTGTTCGTATTCGTGGTGATTCAGTAGTTATCTTCTTAGCGTTAATTTTTGTGATTGCATTGGGTGTTCTTGTACGGTTAAGTCCAATATTTAGAGGTCCACCGTTAATCAAAGCATTTGATCCCTGGATTCAATATCACACCACAAGATATCTAGTAGAAAATGGTGTGTATGAATTTTTCAATTGGCATGATTTCCAGAGCTGGTTTCCGGAAGGGATCGATCGATTTAACTTGCGACCTGGCCTAGTGTTTGCTACTGCAATTTTGTACAATATCTTGACCTTCTTTGGTGTTCAAGTGTCGTTATATGAAGTTGCATTTTATTGGCCTGCAATTATGGGTGGATTTACAATACTTGCAATGTATTATCTTGGAAAAGAAATACTAGATCCACGTTGTGGATTACTTGCAGCATTCTTCATAGCTTTCAGTCCGGGACATATACAGAGAACCGTAGCGGGATTTTTTGACAATGAGACCATTGGCGTATTTTCAGTTCTTATGTTGTTCCTATTTTTCATACGATCAATCAAAACTGAGAAGTTTTACCATTCGATTATTGCAGGATTATTTTTGGGGGTCCTCGCTTTAAGTTGGGGGGGTCTAACATTTGGATTTTTGCTTCTTCCCCTTACAAGTTTAATTATGATTTTAATTGGGAAATATTCCGCACGATTATTGATATCTTATATTGGAACTGTAGGTACGGGCACATTAGTATATATGATTAATCCTGCTTTCAATCCTGTTGGTGTAATTTTGGGAGATATGGAAATTGTTATCCCTGTAGCGTTTCTCTTTTTCATGATTGGATATCATATTTTACATGTTCAAAAAACTAAAAATCCAAAACTATACAAAATAATCTGGAACATCATTAAATGGGGGACAATTCCTGCAATAATAGCATTCGGAATCATTTTTTGGGTAGCTCCTGATATTCTACCATTTAATTTATCGGCTCGAGCCCAAAGTATAATAAATCCCTCAATACGACAAGCAATTAATTTAGTTGCATCTGTTGGTGAACATAAACCCTCACCTTGGTCAGTTTTTTATTATAACACATTGATACCAGTAATTCTAACTCCATTAGGTGTGTTTTTCGCGATTAAACGAAACCGTGAAGAAGATATATTAATGTTAGTTTTTGCTTTGACCTTGTTATATTTCACAGGTTCTATGATTCGTATCATTCTATTATTATCCCCAGCACTGTCCTTAATTGGAGCTTACGGATTAACCTATGTGCTGAAATTCTTCGGATCTTTGATGAAAAAACAACAAACTATAACCCGAAGAAGAAAACGACAAATCCGGAAAACTTTGAGCACTGCTGAGGGCGTTATTGTGTTTATGTTGGTGGGAGTGATGTTTTTTGCTCAAGTAAATCACGCTACCACGGTTTCTGTTAATCAGATGTCTTATAGTGAATTAGTCATTCTAGACCAGATGCATGATTGGGAAGAATCGTTATCCCACATTAGTGAGAATCTTCCTTCAGATTCTGTTGTAGTTTCTTGGTGGGATTATGGATACTGGCTAACTGTGCTTGGAAATGTCACCACAGTTAATGATAATGGCACACTCAACCATACAAGGCTTGGGCTCACAGGAATGGCGATGATGCAAACAAATGAACTAAATAGTGCGAAAATTCTCAAGCGACTAGGTGCAGATTATGTCATGGTATACTTTGGCTTCATGATAAACTCAATCGGTGGAGATGAAGGTAAATGGCCATGGATGTTACGAATATGTAATGATTATACCACACGCTATCAAGCATGGGGATTAGAAGAAGATAATTGGTATCGTGATGAACAAGGAGAAGTCATTTCAGTATTTAATGAAGATGATTATGTTAACTCATCATCAGGTGCATATGAAGATAGCTGGTTTGATTCACAACTAGTTCGCTTAATGACATATGATGAACCTACTTCACTGAATTCTCCGAAAATGCCATTACAAGGTCAACAAGATACCTTTTATGCTTATCTTGCTCAACAATGGGCAACAACAATGGGAGGTAATGAAGCTCAAGGCATTAATCCACGAACTGATGATGATGGTGATCCATGGGCATCACATATTCCAATTGATGGAGAGCAAGATTTCAAGGTATTTCAGAAATATTATTTCTCGTCAAATCATTTAGTAAAGATCTATAAAGTCGATTATACAGCTTTAGAATCATCATTAGAGGTAAAAGATCCGCTACTATCTACATCAGGAATTGCTCATGCTGATATTGAAAACACAGGAGAACGAGCAATCACACTCAGCTCGGTTTCAATCAATAACATACCTTATGAATTCTTAATTGAAGATAACGATGTAGTTATTGCTCCAGGAGACACTCGAACGGTCTGGATAGATTCTGATCAGCAATGGGAACGAAATAGTATTTATAACGTGACTGTAACAGCAGAAGCAGATAAATTTGACGGATTAAAATATGAGTTCACGAATGTAAGTGGTACGCATTTTGTAGTTGATCAACCAGAATATTCAGTAGAATTCGATCGAGAGAATTCTAAAATAAATTTTGAAGGAAATCTGGTTTTTAACCTACAAGTAGAAAACAATGGTGTTGATGTAGTAAACATTGATGCATTTGAAATTGATGGAGTAGTATATGGTCGTTCAATTCTCCCAGATGCGAATTACATATTATCACCTGGTGATTCTGAAAATTATGAAATAGCAACCTCATTAGTAGCATCTCCTGCTGAAGGAAAAACCTATGAGATATATGTTCGTACAGCTGAGGGAGCATCTGATGGAATAGAGTTATCCGTTTCTCTACCAGATTATGAGATGAGTATCCTTCCTCGTAGTCGAAACATGCACTATGAAGAATTGGGTGAGGATAATCCAGATGTGATTAGAAATCTTCTTCCATACAATAGCGATACTATCTTATATGAGAATGGAACTCTAAGAATCACAGTTCAAAATACTGGTATGAACGATTTATTAACTCAATCAATTCTTGTTAATGAAAATCCTGTTGACTTTAACCTAATTACAGGGGATTATTATCTTGAACCCTCTGATACAGAAGTATATTCTATTCAATTGGGTAGCATTCCACGAAATGAAGATATAAAATTAACAATTATTGCCGGTAATCAAGCAGGATATGATGTTGCAAGCGATACAATGCGTATCACTCCTCTATATGATGGAAAAGCAATAGAACTACTAGAAGCTGATTATACTACAATATACACGAATGAAGAATTAGAAATTGCTGTAAAAAACATTGGGAATGAAGAGATTACAATGGAAGATTTTAGTTTACTTGGATCTACATTTAATCTTGACAATATAGTCCCAATTCATGGAGAAGCAATTCTTCAACCGTTGGATGTATTTAAATTCCGAGTTAATGTTACTGGCATTAAAGTGAACGAATCTGATTCACTAGCTCTAACGGTATATGCGGATTCTGGAAGCGTGGTAGATACAAAAACATTTACATCAGTAGTACCAGCTGGTTATGACTTCTTAATCGATGATATAACTGATACACGAGGAATTGCATCAAACAATACCTTACAAATTGCTTTAATTGGAACTAGCACATATAATTTAACGGTAGATGCGGTGATTGTAAATGGAACGGAAGTATCTGTAGGAGAGATTGCTTTTAGCCCCGAGAACGTAATTACTTCGTCCAGCCATACAATTATGGATATACTTGGTACATCTCTTGGATTAACCATAACTAATGGTCATTACTACGATGTGACCGTAATCACTGTTGAAGGTCCAAAATACTCAATGTTAATACTAGGAAAAGCAACATAAAGACACCTCTTCCAAATTTCTCTTTATTTCATTTTTTACACAAAATTCTTTGTGATATTACTGAGATATTATATGGTCTTAAGAAAATAGCGCTACTAGTGGTGTATATAGCTAATTTCTAGAAGCGACGCGTTAGCACCCTTGAACCAACTGAAACTAGTGAGCCCACCGATGTATGGAAGTTTAGAAGACTTAATTGGCGAGGATAAACTTAAAGAGATAACTACGGATACCATAAACGGGATCCCAGTTCTTGAGAATGGTCAAGTGGTGCTTAAACCGAAGGATCCACTCAGTATCGGTACTGATCTGGAGTCAGAGGGATTTAATGATTCAGATGAATATTTATCAGATTTTCTTCAGCTATTAAAAACCAGAACAGTAATAATAGGTGTCGGAGGTGCTGGGAATAATGCGATTACTAGGTTACAAGAATCCGGCGTTACAGGGGCAATTACGATTGCCGTAAATACAGATGCTCAAGATTTGTACTATGCAAACGCAGATCAAAAAATGTTGATTGGGAAAGAAGTAACTGGGGGTCTAGGATCCGGAAATAATCCAAAAATTGGAGAAAAATCTGCAGAATCAGATCTTGAACGTATCCGACAGATTACTAGGAAAAATATAGTTTTTATTACATGTGGAATGGGTGGGGGGACTGGAACTGGAGCTTCCCCAATTATTGCACGTGAAGCGCAAAAAGCTGGTGCATTAGTTATTTCATTTTGTACTCTTCCTTTTAAGATGGAAGGGGGGGAAAAAGGGGTAATAGCCAATAAAGGTCTATTGAAGTTAGCAGAACACTCTGATACAATCATTCCTCTTCCTAATGAGAAACTCATGAAACTAGTCC
>JAEOTN010000162.1 GCA_016839865.1 Promethearchaeota archaeon
AATATATCTGAAAACTTTTTTCCGGGAACGATTACTTCAAGAGGAATTAAGCCCCAACTTTCTGGATGCAAAAAGAATAAATTACCAGATAAATAAAAATCTGCAAAACGTTGAGGCAAAAGGTTTAAGAGCAAGAATTGTTCCATTATATTTTTACCCAACTCATTATACAACATAGTACTGGTTTTAAAACTCCCATTATTCAATAATTGCTTAACATCATAGGGAGGTAATCCCAATCGTGTTAATTTATGGCGAGCTTCTTCTCTTCCCTCCTCCAACAAGATGAAATTCATATATTCACGGATCAATGGAGCAGTGAGGTATTGAATATTGGCTGCAAGGAGTTTACGTTTTGCTGTTTTTGCAAGATAAAATGCTTCGTCTTTTGTGAAATCAGCTTCACGAATTAAATTATTTGCAATCTTTGTTTCATCAAAGGGTTCAAAACAAAAATCACTGGTTCGGACCATTATATCCCTGTTATGTTCATCAATTAGTTTTTCAATTCCATCTATTTGATCGTATAATTGTTTTCCCAACTTTGTCAGAGTATACGTTCCTGAGTCTTTATCAACTAATCCCCATTCCACCAATTTTTTAACGTGATTCGCAAGGTTGGATGAATTTTTGGTATTATATCCTAAACCTTCTAATAATTTTGTAAACGGAACTGGACCACCATGTTGAAATAGTAACCGTACGATATCCATTCGAGTTTTATTGGTAAATGCGCTCAAGCTACTATACAGATCAGGTTTAATTTTCCTCACTCTTCCAGAGATTTTTGTCGATATTTGCAACTATTCTTGGGAAGCGAACGATTTTTGTCGAGATCGACAAAAAATAATTGAAAATATCAATAGAAACATGTGATAAACATCTCTTTAAATGTTTGCCCCGAAAATATTACCCACACCACAACAAATATAATGAGGATTAAGGTTACTAATAATATCTAAATGGGAGAGTTTTCAAAATTAAAAACGACATAGAAAAAATAGAACGAGCAATATTTTCTTTATCTGAAACAGAAGAGAAACTCAAGAATGTATTCAGGGATATATCAGAAATCTTGTCTGAAACGAAAGTAAATCTTGAGAATTTAGAAGTAAAAAAAAACGAACTCCAGAATGAAAAAGATCAACTAGCTGACGAGATTGGTAGACTATCTATGGAAAAACAATCCATAGAGGATGCAAAGAAGAATTTAGAATTGGAAAAAGATGAATTGAAAACAGAAGCTCGAATATTGAAACTTGAATCTCAGGAAAAGGAAGAAAAAATTGGGGAATTAAACACTCAACAGAAAGATCTTCTCAAGGAATATGAAGTGTTAAGAGAGGAACTAAAGACTTTTCAGGAAATTGCAACTGCAGCGAGTCGGAAAGAGTTTGATTTTGAAGAAATAAAGAACCTTTTAAAAGTCTATGGGGTGTTAATCAGTCAAATATATGATGCAACTGCTCATTACAGGATATTGGATTTACTACATGGGGATAAAGAAAAAATGAGTAAAGAGGATATCAAAGGAGCTACTGGAATCACCGGTGCAATGGTACTTCATGCTATTTTCGAACTTCGTAAGGCAAATCTAATTGAATATGATGAAGAGACTGGGATGACGAAATTAGTTCATAGAATCTTCGCAAAAGAGAAAAAAGAATAAATTATTCTGAGGAATCTTCCTCAGGAGTGTACTCTGGTAGATCTGTAAAGATAATTTTAGCAACTTCGTGACCTTCAAGAGAGGGATTTTTACTCCCTGCAGATCTTAATAGTGCTTCACCTGTTTCATTATCAAGTTCAATAACATTGATTTGAGAATACTGATTCAGAATACTTTGATATTTTTGACCCTTTGTGTTTTCTGGCACGATTAGGATTGCCTCATCAATCTGGCTCTGCACAAGAGCATTTTGGAGACGCTGAGCTGCATAAAATGCTGCTACACCTCCAGATCGATCGAAATCTTTTACAGCTGGAACCTCGAGTGCAATTCTACGATTATTGTAGGTGACTAAACCCGCCAGAGTAACTTTACGTCGTCCTAATGGGAATTTGAATTCTAAGTCAACTTTATATTCATAAGAATTTTTATCTCCCAATATTTTAATACATTTTAATGCCGCTGCTGCTACAGATGGCTGATTTACCTCTATAATAAAATCTTCCTCTTGCATCATTTTTTCAATTGCTGCAGCAAGAGATTGTTTGGTTCCCTTAGATTTAGCTTCGGCTGCGAGTTTCTTAATTTCTTCGTCGATTTCACTTTTGGCGTCCTCAGGTTTTGCGACTGGAACAATTGTTTCATCTTTCATTAATTCCTCAATTGTCATATCTCCTGAAATGATTTTATCAACAAAGATCCGAATTAGTTTAATTATTGATCTTTGATTCCCATCGGTTTTGTGGTAAATTGAGTTTAATAATTGATCATTTAATGGAAATAACGGATATGTTGGAGGATTGAGATTATTTTGGTTCCAGAAATGCAACATAGATTTTGCAAAATACAATTTTAAATCATCCAATGTCCAATTTTGGAGTTCATGTTCAGGTTCCATTCGGGAACGTAGCGGCATATCTGCAATTTCCAAAATGCGAGGCCAGATCTCTTTAAGTACTGCGATAATGATTACCAAATTCTTTACTTCATTATATAATCGTTTGATTATTTCCAAGAATTTTCGTTCTGCATCAGCACCATGCATTCGATATGGGGATTCTAACTCATCCAAATATAACACAATCGTTTTATCAGTATGTTCTGTTAGGAGTTTAATCATTGCGAGACAAATATCATCCTCTTCAATTACCGAATTGATACCCAATGTATCCAATTCTTCTTCATCTAAGTCTTCCCCAAGTAACCATCGCTCTGCAAGTACCTTCCTATCTTTATCCATTTCATAGATAACAAGAGCCTTGACACAATCTGCGAAAACTCCGGGATAATTCCTAATACCTGCTTGAATAACTTCTTCGATATCAGCAGAACCAAATAATCCTAAGTGCTTCTTCTTCTTACCGCCCCATTTCGTAACTAATTTGCCAGATACGATTTTGAGAATATCAGCACCCATTTCATCAATGATACAAGAATAAACATGCAATAAGATTCGAATGGAAGCTGGAGGGCTTGGGACATACACAATTGTCCATCCACTCGGTCCTTCGTATACAAGTTCCTCTGCTGAATCATTTGAATGGAGCATCTTTCGTTCCCGGTCCTTGTAAGCCCAATATGCGTGTGTTTTCCCCGTACCTGCAGCTCCCAAAATAGGAATTAAGCGAGTTGATTGGTCTAATTGAGTTTGTTGAACTGCTCGGAAAACGTTTCGATCGATAGTTTGG
>JAEOTN010000163.1 GCA_016839865.1 Promethearchaeota archaeon
ACTATGTTAGATAATTACTGTCCCCAGGTATTGATTTGTGGAAAGGCTCAATCACTAACCAAAGCGTTTGAGCTAATCATTGATACTAATCCTCAATTAGTTTTTATAGACGTTGCTATTCTATTGAAAGACGGATTCTGTATTACTGATCAATTATCATCAGTCGATTTCGAAGTTATTATTGTTACTGATCTCGCTGAATATGCACTTGATGCTATAAAATGCTGTGCTGCCGGTTACATTATTAAACCAATACAAAAAGAGGATCTCATAATTGCAGTAAACAATG
This sequence comes from Promethearchaeota archaeon, assembly GCA_016839865.1. The sequence goes on from JAEOTN010000163.1 coordinate 290, forward strand.
CTCAAAGAAAAATTACTCAAAAAGTAGAATATACAACTTACAAACTCCTCCTGGAACAGATCCTCAAACAATCAAACAATGAAGAGATCATTGGTATACCAACTATTGAAGGATTTGAGTTTATTCCAATAAAAGATATTGTACGATTTGAGGGATTACAAAAATGTACCCGTGTCTTGACAAAGGACAAAACGGATATTGTGAGTTCATACAATCTAGGAGAATTTCGAAAATTGTTAAGGAATTACTGCTTTTTTTCTCCTCATAAATCTCATTTCATTAATCTGTCCTACATCAGGAAATACCATAGAGAAGGTTCCCTCGTAATGGTTGATGGTTCCTATGTACCTGTTGCGAAGCGGAGAAAACGGGAATTCATCGATCGGATTAAACATATTTAATATTTCCGATCGTTCCAGGTTATGCTTATTCGTTCCAATTTCTTACTCGATGGTCAGATGGGCATTGATACGGGCATCATCATTTATTATCTTATGGGTTCATCATAAATCTTTGGAAATCATTTGATTGCCTGACTTCATCCTAAATGGGTATAAAAGTTAAAAAGATTTATTTACCTTCTGAAAATCAGCTAGGTGATAGTTTGGATTATATGGGAAGTACCGATGTTATTGTACTTTCTGAAAATCATAAAAAATATGTTGCTTCTTTCTTCACCTATGCAAATATTGAAGAGAAGCGGCGTCAGAATATGAAAAGTGGGGAATATTTGGATGGCCTCTACTTTTGGGATAAGAACATGATTATTGTGGAAGAATGCACCTTAAATACAATTCAGCGAGTGATTGACAATCTCATTGATGAGGGAGAATTTCAGGAAGCTTTTAAGCAGTTGTAGCAACAACATTTGTGGTATCTCAGAACATCATTATTTCCTGGCAATTAATTGATATGTATAACATACTCTCGTCAGATACCAAAAGGGATGCAATTATATATAGGTAATGATCTAATTACTGGATATTCTTTTCAAGATTTCATTGTTCACTCAGTCACTGTAAAACTGGAACTCAAGGCTCAGTTCAAGAGTATCTTAAGAAAATATCTAAAAACCTCTCATTGATAGATTTCATTTGATATACGGAAAAGGATACTCTGGTTAATGAATCATGATGGGACTGACGGGGCGAAGCTGTATAAAGACAGGTAAATTCTTCGATTGAAAGTTACAATTAGGGTTTTGAGGTATTACCAAGATTTGAAGTCAATGGTATTTAAAGTTTGATCCATAAGAGTAAATCCTGACAATAATTCATTTTACTCAAGATTTCTTTTACTTCAATGCTGTCTCATACGGAGATTTAAGAAAAAAACAATCTAAACATGCGCTTTGGTAACCATCTAAACTCTGTAAGAGTAATTGTAGAAGAATATTTACGGGAAAGAACTGGAGATTCAGCACGATCTGTAACTTTTGGAAACATTTCAAATCTTGACGAGATCAATAATAATTTGAAAGACGGGACACATGTTCTCATGTCACTAGTTGGTCTTGAAGAAGAAAAATCACTTAGATATTTCGACACCAAAACAATTACGCATGATGAAAACCTGAGCAATACGAATATCTACAACCACAATCCAGTTGTATATCTGAATTTACATTTGCTTTTTAGTGTCCCGGTTATCACAAGCAACTACTCTTCAGCAATAAATATGCTGGGTATTATCACAGAATTTTTTCAAACCAAAAATGTAATAGATGTTAGCCAGGATAACATCAATGACGATAACTATATCAGGTTAGAAAAACTTGTTTTTGAGCTTTACTCTCTCTCATTTGAGCAAATGAATCACTTATGGGGTGTACTTGGGGGGAAATATATGCCTTCTGTTCTCTATAAAGTCAGATTAATTCCTATTAGAGGAGACTTGCATGACAAATCGTCCTTCATAAGAGTTGAGGAATTAAAAGGTATGAATATTTGATGGAAACGATAACGATTGCATACAATCTATTATTCTCATTTATGCTTGAGCATGAAGGATATACCAAAATGTTTTTACAATCCAATATCGCACCTACTGATACATGTAAGCAAATGCTTAAAAATCACGATTACATATTTAAATATACTCAACCCAATGAATATACTCAACCAAAAGCATTGATTTTTTCTCAAGTTGAAAATATAGACGATATAAGATTAGAATCAATTACATGGACTATCAGAAATAACATCTCACTGGCTTTTAAAATAAATATATATTCTTCTAATTTTCTTAGATCAACAGAGCTCGCACTATCAAATAATGATGCAGACACAATTATTACAGAGATTAAGTCATTGCCCAAAGTCTTTTATTTTACAAACAGGAACAATTCAGCTGGTTTGTCAAAAGAAGAATTCGTTAGTTATAATGACGAAATCCCTATACTCCCTCCCTATTTCTGTATGGAAGGTGAAAACTATAACCAGGTTAAGTTAATTCACCATAATTCCAATAAAGTTATCCTTCCTGAATTATTA
>JAEOTN010000164.1 GCA_016839865.1 Promethearchaeota archaeon
CGTGAATTGTTCCGAAAAGCACGATTAGCTTCACCATCGATCGTTTATTTTGATGAAATGGATTCCATTGCTTCTTCACGGGCATCGGGTTATTCGGGTGGAACAAATGTTTCCTCACAAGTTGTGAATCAAATTTTGGTAGAAATGGATGGTCTGGAGGATCGTAAAGGAATCGTCGTAATTGCATCAACAAATCGATTAGATCTTCTTGATAAAGCACTTCTTCGACCTGGGAGGTTTGATAGAATAATTTATACTCCTGCACCAGATGAAGATGCTCGATTGAAGATTTTAAGAGTACATTCGAAAAATATGAATTTGTCTGATGAAGCAAGAGAATTTTTGCCTAAATTAGCTCAAATTACTGATCATTATTCAGGTGCTGATTTAGATAACGTTTGTAGAGAAAGTGGGATGATTTCTATTCGTGAATTCTTCCGGTCCCACCCTGAAGATATGATAAACCCGGATGAACGTATCACCGTAGAAAAGTCTCATTTTAATGCTGCACTAAAGAAAATACAAGCAAGTTTAACTGAAGATATCATCAAAGGATACGATAAAATGGCAGAAGATGTTGCAAAACGAAGAACTAAAATCGAAACTCAATCTGCATATACATAAACTATTAAAAATTAGTTTTCTACAATATTTTTTCTTTTTTCAAATATTCTCGGACTACTTCTTCAGGTTTGTTAAAAAGTTCACATATTGCTAAAATCGATATTTGCTCAGTCATACCAGCTGTTCTATAGTCTTTATACAACTGTTTCCAAATTTCTATGTTTTTATTGAAATCTTCGGGATGTTCCGACTGAACATGTCTCCAGTATGGCTTTCTCAAGTCCTTTTTCCCACAGAAAGGGCATTCTCGTTTTTCGTTGAATATATCACTCATAATGTGCACCAGTTCGATCTCTCTGTAAACTTTCAATTTATTCTTGGTAGAGTAATATTATAATTCTTCTCTTTATGACCTTAATATCAGATGAATTTCTGTTGAACATGTTATTTGTTGTGGGATTTAAACCCAAAGTTTTAACCATCATCTGTTAAAATATATTTATTATTGTCTCCGAGGAATTAAGATGCGAAATAAAGTATTACCTATTGTTATTAGCCTTTTTATGGTTGTGTTCATCGGTAGTACAATCACAGATAATAATGTCGTCCAAGCTCAAGAGTCTGAGTATATTACTATTGACGATACAATTTCTTATTCAATTCTCTCCACAGGAGCCTTCATACCTTATGGTGGCCAATATCTTCATTTATCTATAGAAGATTTAGCAGATCCTAACAATCGCTTGATCGATCTAAAATATGGGGGTATCGATTTTAATCATAGAGACGCAATATTGTTGAATGAAAGCATTTCAGCGGATCTATTTATATTAAATAACGAATCTTTACAGTCAAATTGGTTACAATGTCCTGTTCAAAATATATCCGAATCATTAATAGTCGAATTTTGGAATGTCAGTAATCTAAACAATATTTCTGAAGTTTATGATGATGTAGAACGTGAATCAATAGAATTAGCCTTCAATTATTCCAGTGTATTTCATGGGGATGATTATAATATTGCAGTTCGTTGGTTATGGGATTATAAAACGGGTGTTTTACTAAATAATTCTATCACATTCGTAAACACCGCAGATTCCAGCCAATCAGGAGAGTATGAATTAGAACTCCTTGAAACAACTGTTTGGGAACCTATATCAAAAGTAATTCCTGGTTTCCCATTGATTTGGATAATAATTTTTGCCCTTTTGGGGATGAGCACAATAATTTTCATCCTTCGTAAAAAACGTCTTAAATTTTCGTCGAATCGCTTTAGTAAATCTATAAAATTCATGTTTATTGCTACAATCATTCTTACTTCATCATTTCTTTTCATATCGTCTAGTATCCCCAGCGCTTCAGCATCACCAGGTCGAATAATGCCAAGAGCTGATGTCTTATTACTAACAAATAATACAGAAAGTGTTATTGCGACTTCATTAGGTCTAGACGATTCCATTGATACTACAATGTACTTAGAAGGTGTTAATAGCACTGATGATCTCCAAATATTGAATTATTCTCAGTATGATGTTATAATTGCAGATGGCTATCTTCCAAACAATAACACTATTCTCAACACCATTAAAAGTAACATAAATGGGACGAATTCAGATGTCGGATTGATATTTTTTGGAGGAAATTACTCAGAAAATGCATTGGTATCATTTGCTCCACTATTACCTGTAGAATTTGTAATTGATAGAGGCGTTTTAAACACTACGATTATCGGATTTTTCCTTGAGCAATCTGGAATACCTAATTTCGCTAGTCGAGAATTTTACCATCAATTATATCTACAAACGGATACGTACGAAATTCGAAAAAATGATGTCCAAGTAACTGTATCCGATGAACAAGAAGCGTTGGAACCGGAATCACAATCAATGTACGTTTCTCGCATTGCATGGCAATCAACTCCTCTACTTTATGAGAGGATATTGACTTATGCGAAGAAATCACAAGCAACTACATTAATAGAGGTCCCAACTACAAAAGAGCCGCTAATTGTCATATGGGAACAAGACTGGGACGTGGATGACATTTATTCAAAAGTTATTTACATTTCACCAGGAGTCGCGACAGTGTGGGATTATGAGAGTGGTGAAGATGATGAGTGGAATACTCCTTTTCATTTATGGCCATATTTCAATTACATGTTGTACCTAATGGTCTATGATGTGAAAGGGTTGGATCCAGAGCATATTGAATCTTATGCTGATTGGCCTTGGAGCCCTATACCTCACAGACGTGAAGCAATTGTTTGGATGGTATTTGTCGGATCATTATGGGTGTTTAATTTCACGCTCTTTTTTGTGTTGCGTAGAAAATCTAAAAATCGAGATCTCGCAAAATCTGATAATTCACCCAATTTCGAGAAAGAATCAAAAGAAGACACTAAAGAAAACCCTTCCAAGGAGACATGATACTCATTATGGAGTCATACAACTTTTTTTTACAAACTAATTCGCGTGAAGAAATGATAGATATTACTGAGGAAGTTAAAAAGACTATTCAGAAATCATCAATCCGTAATGGTTTTATTAAAGTTTCAATTCCTCATACAACGGCTGGTATTACAATTAATGAAAATGCAGATACCTCAGTTGAGAAAGATATTCTGCAAATTCTTCGTAAAATAATTCCTAAATCTAGGGAGTATCACCACATAGAGGGTAATTCTGATGCTCATTTGAAAAGTTCGATAATTGGTACCCGTACTGATGTTATTCTCGAAAATGGGAATTTGAAACTAGGAAGATGGCAAGGTATATTCTTTTGTGAGTTCGATGGACCTCGGTCACGAAAAGTATATGTGCATGTATTTGAGGGATAACTCAAGATTTACTGGTTATTTTTTAGTTTTTCGACCGTTCTGGTTTATATTGTTCTTGTGTTAATTATTGAAGAGTTAGTAAGAAGTTAAGTAATCTTTATTTATTTGTTTTTTAAGTCTATAACTAACACCCAAATCATAGTAAATTCAAGATTTTGAGAGATATTCCATCAACCGACAAAATATTGAGCCGTTGATTATCAAACCAATAATAAGAGAAGAGATTATGGATAACTTATCGATATTAGTAGATGACTGGATCCGATCACTTAGAACTGTTGATCCTGTGCGTTCTCAAGTTAATATCGAATCTATACAAGAAACATTCCAAATATTCAACCCAACTGATCAAAGATCTCTCATTCTTTCCTTTTTAAAGAATATACAAAACGAAAATTCCGAGATTTACATAAAAAACTATGCTACTTGTCTATCCGTAATAAATCAATTCTCATTGGTATCCTCCTTAGAATTACTTCAAAATACTATGAATCCCCTTGTTTCCAAGCATCTATTGACAACCATAATCAACCGAAATTCCCAGCCCACACAGAAAATTGATGCATTAATTTCTCATTGTATGTCTGAATCCTTCTCTGCTTTATTTGCATATACTATATCACTAATAACACAAAATTCTCTCTCGGATTATATCCCCACTTTGAAATCTTTTTATTATGAACATACATCCATTCTGATTGATCATTTCAACGGTTCTCATTATTTGCACGAAACGGAATATGTAATCTTGCTCGAAAATATTCAATCTTTACTTATTTCTTTGAATTATTTTAGAGAAACATCTATGATTGATAGTTATAAGCAACTCCTCTCATTTCTTTGTGAAGCTAACACATATCTCTTATTCGATCCAGCAAAGAAAAAACTCGCTAATGCTGTTTCCCAGTTATTTTTCAATATTGCATCAATTGAGGATTCTACATCTTTTCTTTTGACACAATTTCATCAAGAACTAACTGAACAAGTAAGAATAGCGATAATCCACAAACTTAGTGAAATTACTCGCGATATGGACACTTGTTACATCAGTAAATTGCTTAGAGAAATTGCTAAAGATGATAATTATTTTGCTTTTGCAGTTGCATCTATGGTTAAAATTGGGGGGGATGATGTTAGGAACTATATCTTATCTGAATTGAAA
>JAEOTN010000165.1 GCA_016839865.1 Promethearchaeota archaeon
AACTTTAGCAATATGTTTGTGGAGATCCGTTTCCTTAAACTTGGATTGGATTTTTTGATCATTGTTGTCAATTTCAAAATTATTCACCCAAAATTTTGCCATTTTTATAGAAGAGACTAGTCCAGATCCCCCTGAGACCTCCACAAATCCTGCAGCATCTCCCATAATGAATACACCCTTCATAGGATTAAAATTAGGTATAGGCCCTAACATTGGGATTGCAGTAATATCTTCGTAGACAATTGATGCTCGTTTAACCAAATCAGAATATAGAGGATAAGAATTTTTGATTTTCACCCAAATACCCATAATTTCATTTATTGGTGGTATTCTTACTTTTAACTGCTTTGCAATATCGGTTTGTATCACAATTCCTGTTTCAAAATTTTGTTTTTCCCGAGGAAAATAATAAATAAGAAATGGAGGAAAATTTGGTGCAAAATCTAGAGCACCTGTTGGGACTAAGAAGTATTTGAATGCTTTAGATTTATGATTCCCATTCTTCATAATGCTTTTAATAATGGGAAAATTCATCAAACGGTATTTAGAATAAAAAATCCTACCAATGCTACTCTTATGTCCATCACAAACAAATACACTATTTGACAGGATTTCTTCAGTTGTGCCATCAAGCTTCTTTATTTTTACTCCTTGTACCTGATTCTCCTTCGTGATAATATCATAAACTTCCGTATTGAATATACATGGAATTTCTAAGGAATTGATTTGTTTAGTAAATTGTTCCATCCATCGTTTCCAATCGAAAACGATACTTGGTGTTTTTCTGGTCAGCTCTACCATAGCTTTGGCTGTAGGAGTTGGAGGAAAGAACTCGCGATATTCCGTTTTTGATAACGTTATTTTATCCATTACTCCCTGTCCGAGCACCTCATTCAGAATTGGATCAAAATGAAGGGTTTCCCCGCGTGGTTCCGGTCCTAAAATTTTTCCCTTTTCAATCAAAAGCACATTTTTTCCTTGCCGTTTTGCAAAGATGGCTACAGAAGCTCCAACGGGACCGCCACCAACGACCACCATGTCATATCCGATGTTCGGCTTAATCACGATGAAAGTGTATCTGACACAGATAAAAAGTTTATCTTAACACAGAACATACAATTCCTTATGGAAACTCCGATGATGTTTTTTATAACATCACCTAACAAAAAAACTGCACTGGAGTTAGCTCAGCAATTAACCTCTCAAAGAATTGCTGCTTGTGCAAATCTTATTGATAGAATAACCAGCATTTATTGGTGGGAAGATAAAATCAATACGGAAGAGGAAGTAATGATGATTGTAAAAACCACAGAGAACAAATCCGAAGAATTAATCAAGTTCATTCAAGACAATCATCCTTATGAGGTTCCTGAATGTGTGGGTATACAAATCACAAAGGGTTCAGAGCCTTATCTTCGATGGATTCATGAATCAACGGGAGGATACCCGAAATGATAGCTCAATTATCTCCATGGTTTGTTCTTTACATGTGGATTGCGGGATATATTCTAATTTTTATTTTTTCAATAATTTTCATTGCAAAACTCATCCAGTACTTCCGACGATGGGGCTATTCAAAAGCAGATGGATACACTTACCAAGAGAATATCATTAACTTAACAAAAAATAAAGCATCGGTTCCTATCCTAACAATTCGTTCACAAGATGGTGCAAGATCTAACAAAGTACTAATAATCACACCATTTACTGTGTCCAGTAAAAGGTTCTTATATTTTGCCACTGCTATTGCTTTGAAAAATTACGAAGTAATCTTGGTAGAAAGTAGGGTATTTTTGAAGAAATGCAGAAAAGATAAACATGATATAATGCAAGCTACTTCGGAATTAGTATCTATTATTTCTCCTAATATTATTATTGCTGCTGATGTGTTTTTTCAACTACTGCGACCTATGTTGGAATCCGTACCTGAGAAGAAATTTGTATTTCTAAGACCTCTTGTCCGTCCCTCACAATTATCTCTCGGACGGGTATTTCCATTTACTTCTCGTTGGTTTTATGTGATATATATGCGTTTGAATAAAATACATCAGTTAATTCATGATACTGAAGGTATAGATGCGATTTACACTAAAAAACACTCGAAAACTCTTATGATTTGGCCGAAAAAACCAAGTAAGGGCGTTATTAGAGATGAATTATCAAATCCAAAGCAGGTAGTGGAACGATCCCGGTTTTCTTTTCGAGATGTTGAAACCTTAGTTTTCGCAAAAATACTTTACTTCATTGATGGAGTTTCCTCCTAACAATAGGATTCATATCTGCAATTTTCTTTAATTCCTCTTCAAAATTTTGATCAATTTCCATGTTTTTTTTCAAAAACACTCCCGTTCTTCCCGTTTTATCCCGTTTAGTGAGTACTCTCTTGCGGACCTCGATTATTTTGGGATGAACTCTCAGAGTATGCTGTGCTAATTTCTCATTACCAATGAGGTTGATTTCTCGATGACCTTCTTCATTAGGGATAATTAATGTAAGACGTTTCGTCACTCCAGGTGTTCTCGTATCATTTTCCAGCATTGTATAGTCAAGTGCACCACCGAACTGGTAAAATTCGTGCGATACTTGATTTGCCTCGCTTAAGAAAAACGTCAATGTAGTATCATTAGAAAGGTAAATGTGACCTTTAATGGCATCCCCAGGTGTTGCTTGAACAATCTCCTTCCCAAGTACTTGTATAGTTGCTTGCTCTAATGCGATTTCGATTTGAAATGATGATACACGATCAATAAGGATGATATCGAGATCACTAGTAGGTTTTACATCTCCACGTGCAATACTTCCATAGATTAGAAACTTAAAACCTGCTGTATGAAGAGGCTTAGCTATGTCTTTTGCAAGATTACGCTTAGAATGAAAGAGATCCCACTGTTCTTTTGTATATTGTATTGTCTGGTCTAGTGGTTCAAATCTGATTTTTGTTCGAGGCATGGATAAAATTCCGGAGAACCAATACTCTCCATATACTTCCAATCTATGAGTCTAATAAAATCTTTTGAGGAGTGTAAAATCCTAATATAAAGGGAAAATGGCAGAAGATAAGAAAGCGGACCGTGAGGGAATCGAACCCCCGACCAACGGATTAAGAGTCCGCCACTTTCGGCGAATGTGAATCACATTGACACAGCACATCTCTACCTGTCTGAGCTAACGGTCCTTAGTTAGTAATAATGCTCGTAGAGTGAAAAACAATAATATAAGCGCATAAAAAAATTTTTGTAATCTCGCAATTCAAGATGAGTGAGTTATTGAATAGGAGTGTATTCACATACTTCAAATAAATCCTCTCTTCGGAAAGGTAAGATCTCATAAATTCCCACCGAAACCTCATATTGTTTTATCAAATCAAGAAAATTATCCTCCTCAGTGAGGAACCAAGGCAAATCCAAGTAAGTATTTAGATTATCAGAGGAAATTTTCATCATCTTTCGTGGGATGCGGAATCGCTTTCGTAATTGTCTGTATAATCGGTCTATTTGATTTGATTCATTTCCTGAAACACGCAGATATAAAAGAGTTCCATCATCCGTTACTTCTTCATAAGGATATTGAATGGATTCAGCGCGTCGTTTATATCGGTTCCGAAGTTGTTTTCCATCTTTTAGCGAGATAGAGCAGAAATGCACTGATATGGTATACCGTCCTGGTAAATCATTTAGAATTTTATATGCAAGCTCCTGACTACCCACAACAGTTGCTGCTGTCTCTTCTTTCAAAGTAAAGTTTCGGCTAAGCAATTCCTTATGATTTGGTTCTCCCATCTCAAATTCGTTGAGATTCACAAAATCTGCGCCAATATTATCGAGATAATCAATCAAATTCCATAAATACTCTTCATATTCAGGAGTAGGTATGACAGGGACTTCTGCACCAACCCGGATTCCTCGATCCATTGCATATTGTATCCGGTGAAAATCTTTTTCTACAGGATGAAATCGAATTTCATCTAAACCAGCTTCCATTAGGTCATCGGCGATTTCTGGGGTAAAATTTGTCCCAGATGTATATAAATGAATATGAAATGATTCCCCAAATTCCCTTTTCAATTCATTGATGTAAAAGAGAGTGAGTTCTCGTTGGTCTTCATTATACAAGGGATCTCCTCCAGTAATACTTGCTCCATAAGCCTTGATGAGTCTTGCTTCTTCAATCACATCTTTTGGGTCCTGGACCAGAATTTCATCCGCATACACATCATCCTTATCTTTTCTTTTCTGGGAAATAGGGCAATACCATGAACAATTTTTTGGATGAGCACACTTTCCACCAATGAATAAAACCAGTTTTTGACCTCTGTGACATAATTGACACCCCAGAGGTAGAGATCCGATAAATTGTGAACCTGCTTCAGATTCATTTACTAGTCTTTTCATTGTGATCATCGATTTGTAATGCGTGTTTTGAAAACCTATCAAACTTTAAATCGTTTAGGATAATGAAAAAATTGTGCGGACCCACGGGGATTTGAACCCCGGACTAACAGGTTAAAAGCCTGCTGCGCTCCCTGGCTGCGCCATGGGTCCTTGGGCTTACAATACTCTACCGAATTCTGCACATCAACATCTAAAAAACATGTTATTGCTATCTCCAGAATTGGGAGAACGGTAGTAAGTGAGTTTAAAAAAATCGCTTTTCTAAAAAAAGTTTCGCTCGTCTCCTTTTTCGAATAGATACATATGGACATTGTCGTTATCCTATGATGGATCTAAAAACGGTTAAGTTTAAGAGGGATTCTGCTGATTTCGCAAGGATGAAAAAAGACATCTCTATTTACCTACTCTACACGTTAAATTAAGACACCTTAATCGAAAAACTTATAAATTATAGTGGGATAAGTGAACCACGTTTAATTAAAAAAAGGTAAAACTTTGACATTTTCGTTACGTTCTCACGTTTCCGACGGAAAACGTTGACTTTAAATAGTGGGCAATTTTGCCCATAGTATGAGGCGTGGTGGTCGAAAGTTCCGACTTTCAAAATTGTCACAACCGTTTTATTTAAATACTCAATATGGATCTATATCTTTGCCGAGAAATCTTATGAAGTTGTTAATAACGATCTCATAGCATGAGGCAACTTCCAGGTATTTACAAAAAGGTCTATTTATGGTGCAGGTTCGCTCCAAAGATCTCGAAATATACCAACTAATTACCATGATCGAAAATCCCGAACGGATTTTTGGAGCATGCAATCCACACAAGATGTAAAGGTAATATTCAAAAGGTAGAAAACAGAAAAATGATCAATCCATATT
>JAEOTN010000166.1 GCA_016839865.1 Promethearchaeota archaeon
ATGGAACTATGAGTTTTGAGGACGCTGATTATTGGATGTATCCCCAATCGGATTTAAATGTCTATACTGCTAGTCCAATCTACGAATTCTACGATGATAAGATAGATTTTCTTAAATTTGATATGAGCATTACGTAAAATCCTCATTTTTTTTCCTTTTTTGAATTATTCAATAGAAGAATTTTTTTTTAGATAACCAGCTGATTTTTTGTCAATGACAGAAAATTCTATGGAAATTTTGAAGAACAGCCCATTAAGTAAACCGCGGATGATGGGTACGGAAGGAGAGAAGGAAACAGTAGCATTTCTTAAACAATTCTTGACCAATCATTCTTTAAAACCACTAACTGAAACTATTGAGTGGTCTACAGCGAGTGTAAATGGAAGAAGATTAAATTCTGTATTCATGACGTTATTTATTGTATTCTTTAATATTGCTGTGAGATTACGAGGTCCTTATAACGGGTACATCCCTATTGCTTCCCTTTTTGGTATGTTTGGATTCCTTGCGTTATTTCTCAAACTATTAATGGATGGTAAACTGAATTTTCTTGGTAAATCATTTGAGGGAGAAAACATACTGTGTAGAATTGGGACTACTCCTGAAGATAATGTAAAGAAAGAGGTTTTTCTCACAGCGCATTATGATAGTGTGGCAACTACTATGCCGAAGTTCTCAATGATCAACATAGTAGGCAGGGGATTATCTATTTTAGTGATATTACTACTGACTTTTACAACTAGTATAATGAATTTAGTCAGATTTTATACCGGTACTACAATTTTAAATCGCACAATATCACTATTCCAGTGGATTATTCTAGGAGCAACAATTTTAGCTTCAATTTTAGTATTCCTAGGGCTTTTTAGAAAAAGAATTAATGGGAGTGACGGAATCTGCGATAATGGAAGTGGTAGTTCTGTTCTCTTGAAAATAGCTTCGTATTTTCAACAGAATTCACTAGAAAACGTTAATTTGACTTTTATGTGGTGCGCAGCAGAAGAATGGGGATTATATGGTTCAAGACAATACGTGAAAGCACATAAAGAAGAGTTACTTGCGATGAAAGACCGTTTCTACCTCATTAACGTTGATATGGTAGGGCAGGAAATTGCTTATATCGAAAAAAAGGGAATTCTGCGAAAAAAACCGCTAAATAAAACATTAAATAAACTAATAAAAGAATCTGCTGAGGGAAAAGAGATTGAAGTTCGAGGATACAAATCCATGTTAGCTGGAAGCAGTGACCATGCTCCTTTCAAGAAGCAGAAATTAGAAGTTGCTGCAATAAATTCGAGAAAGGATTTCAGAAATGTTCACAGTAAAAAGGACACAATTGACATTGTAAAACCAGAAAACATGTCTGGGGCGGTAGAACTCATTAAAACCGTAATTCAGAAATTGAATAATTTAGATTAACACTTTTTTTACTTTAACTTTTGCAACTTCCTCGATGTTTATGTCGAGAAGAAATGTTTTTTTATCATCCTATAGACATGTAATCAATATCTGACCATAGATATTGTCAATTGAAAGGTTGATTATAATGGCTGAACAAAAAGTAAGAAACCGATGGATAGTAGTAATCGGTGCTGTGTTAATCCAACTAGCGCTAGGTTCTATCTACTCATGGGGGAACTTGACTACATATTTAACATCATATTTGCATGCTCAAAATGGTACTATCGAATATAGTCATACTATCTATATTTTTGCGGTAGGATTGTTTGCTTTCGCTGCAACTATGATATTCAGTGGAAAATTACAGCAAAAATTCGGACCAATGATGATTGGTTTAGTTGGAGCTGTATTGATGACTTTAGGAGTGCTATTAACATTCTTCATGAAAAGTTTTGTTGGTGCATTCTTTACTTATGGTGTTCTATTTGGTGTAGGCATTGGATTTGGATATGTGTGTCCAATTGCATGTGCTGCAAAATGGTTCCCAGACAAAAAAGGGTTGATTAATGGCATTGCCGTAGCCGGTTTTGGTGCAGGTGCATTCATCTTTAATCAAATTACAACTGCTTTTATTAATCCAAAAATTGGTGGAGTCAGATTAGATCCAACTTTAGTTATAGAGGGCAAGAGATATTTTGATATTGCTGTAGCTCCTGAATTGATTGGTCGTGTACCCTTTGTGTTTTTGATTTTAGGAGGTATCTTCTTATTAATGACTGTGGGTGGGTCTTTCTTATTAAAAAATCCTCCAGAGGGTTGGCTACCACAAGGATATGTTCCTCCAGTTGTAAAATCTGAAGATGGAACCGAAGTAAAAATTGATTTCACTCGGGAAGAAACTATTAAGAAACCCCAATTTTGGATGTTGTGGGGAATGTTTATCTTAACAGCTGCTGCCGGATTGTTTACAATTGGGAATTATAAAACATTCGGTTTAGGTAAAGGGTTAGACGATGGATTTTTGGCTCAAGTAGGTGCATGGGCTGCCTTATTTAATGGATTAGGTCGAGTAGCATGGGGTTTCTTGGCAGATAAAATCGGATATAAGAAAACCATGTATGCTATGTTTGGTACCCAAGCAGCTTTGATGGTGCTTCTACCATTTGTCGGTGGAGTTGGATGGCTATTCTTCATTGTGGTAAACATGATTTACTTCTGCTTTGGAGGTAATTTCTCTCTTTATCCAACCGCAACTGCAGACACATTTGGTGTAAAAAACCTAGGACCCAACTATGGTATTGTATTTACAGCATATGGTATTGCAGGAATCGCAGGTGCTTTGCTAGGTTCCGCATTTGCAGCCGCATTTGCCGGTACCGCTGGAGCATTTATAGCATTGTTCATTGTCATGGGAGTATTCTCATTAGGAGCAATTGTATTAGCCTACTTCTTAAAACCACCAAAACGCGCATAAAATAATTATTTTTTTATTTCTTTTTTTCATAATTTTTGTCTTGGTAAACTCTTTATTTTGTCTTAATTTGGACTCGTTAAGCTAGTTGTGATTCTATGTCAGATAAGAGTATTTGCTATTGTGAAGAAGGCACAAATGAACAAGATATGAAACAGATGCTTCTTTCTCGTAATGATGAGTGGATGAAAAGGAAAAATGGTTCAAATACTGTTAATGATTCCCTGAAAACAGTTGTACTTGCTTGTGTGGATTCACGTGTGCAAGTTGAACGTATTTTCCAAGCAAAACCCGGTGAAATGCTTGTATTAAAAAATGCTGGAAATGTTATTACTGAAGACATCTTTCGCTCCTTACTTGTTGCAATTTTTGAGTTGAAAGCTAAATTTGTAATTATTTTAGGACATACTCGCTGTGGAATGTCAATATTAGGCAACGAAAAAAAAATCGAGCATTTGTCAAAGGAATTAGGGAGCACTCTTGATAAATTAAGAGAAAAAACGGGACAAGACCCATTAAAATGGTTTAAATTTTTCCCAACGGGTAAATGGGAAGAAAATGTTTATATTCAAGTTAAATATCTAAGTGAATTATTATCAGAACTCATAGATGAATGCCACATGCCATGTATTATTCCTGCAGTATATGACCTAGACACAGGTAAAGTTACATTTCTTGATTAGAGGGATTGATGCAATAATGGAACTTACTGTTTGGACTTTTTTACTGTTATTTACGATTGCATTAGCAGTTAGTTCTCTTGCAGCTATGGTTGGAATAGGAGGTGGAGTATTATTCGTTCCTCTTTTAGTATCGTTTTTCGGATTAAGTGTTCCCGAAGCTCGTACAATCTCGTTGTTTTGCATGGTTTTTGTCACCATATCTGCAACGGTCGGATATTTCAAACATAATTGTATAGACTGGAAGTTGGGTTTAGTGTATGATCTTTTCGCTGTCCCAGGAGTATTTTTTGGAACGTGGCTTTCTAGTTGGTTGAATAATACTATTCCCATTCTTCTTAATGTACTTGTGGTAGGAGCACTATGGACCCTTGCAACGTTGATTCTGGTACGAAAATCTCGTAAAAAAGATGATTTGGAAGGATGTATCGTGGAAGTTTCATTTCTGGATCCAGATCACTCTCATAAGATGAAGCAATCAAGAAAATGGATGTATGCATTAATGGCGTCATTTTTTGGAGGTTTTGTTGCGGGAAGTGTAGGAATGGGAGGTGGAACCGTCTACACATCTACTATGTTGCTTTTAGAGATTGTACCCATAATTGCAGTTGCGACTGCAGAATTCTCCATGATTTTCACTAATGCATTTGGTTTTCTGACTTCTTCAATCTTTCCATTAATTGGATGGAACTTTCTTGGTAATGGTAGCACAACCACAGCAATATTGTGGGAATTCATCCTACCAATGGGGATCGCATCTTTAATTGGAGCTTTCTTGGGAACGATACTTTCGAGGCGAGTTAAAGGGAGTATACTTAAAAAGATGTTAGCTATAATCGCAATATTGATGGGAATCCCATTAATCTTGCAAATCTTAGGCTTTTGGCCTTTTTAATGGTATTTAGAATTTCCTCTTTCTACTTAATTCGAAAACTTAATTATTACATCCATCAGAATAAACATGGAAATGAATAAGGAAAATTATTTCACCAGCGAAAATGCTATACAAAAAATATCTGAATGGAAAAATTTATGTGATGAGATTAAGCAGCACAAACCATTCAAATTTTCCCCCGATAATGCTGCATTGCTTATAATCGATATGCAGAAAGTATTTTTGTCACCAGATTCACACGCTTTTATCCCATCTGCACCTTACATCCTCCCAAATATTCGTTTATTGATCGGACAGTTTGCATTAAAAAATCTACCAATCATTTTTACTCGACATATCACTGACGTTTCACCCTCCAACATCATGAACAAATGGTGGAATGACCCCATTAAAGTAGAAGAAGAAAAATCTGAGATCACCACTGATTTAAATACATCCAATGGAATTATCCTACAAAAACATCAATATAGCGGATTTCGTGACACAGAATTAGATCAAATGTTACGGGATAAAGGAGTAACTAAGTTAGTAATCACAGGAGTATTAACACATTTATGTTGCGAAACTACGGTTCGAGATGCGTTCATGCAAGGATACGAAGTATATTTTCCATTTGATGCTTCTGCATCCTATACCGAATCCTTGCACCTAGGTTCTCTCCAAGCAATATCCCATGGATTTGGAATCTGTACATCAACAAAGTCCCTTCTATCCGAAATGAAATAACAATGTGTATCATCAATGACGGTAAAATCCTCAAATCCCAATTTTCATTCAATCATCATCTTAGGATGTGGTCCTGCATCACTTTCATGCGCTGTTCAGTTGAGCAGGTCTGATATCCCATTTCTAATGATAGCTGAAGAGATTGGAGGACTTATTAGGGATGCGAATCTCATTGAGAATCTTTTAGGGTTTCCAAATGGCATTAAAGGCAGTGAATTTGTTTCTATAATGAGAAAGACTATTGAGAAGTACGATGTAC
>JAEOTN010000167.1 GCA_016839865.1 Promethearchaeota archaeon
GTTTTGCGACAATAGTTAATCCATCACTACTTGTAATACTGATTTCACTTGTCTCAACCGTTCCAAAATGGGTATCAAATCCATAATTCATACCCAAAGCAACGATAGTGAGACCAAAGAGAATCCCGAAAGCTAACCATGCTTTTTGGTTTTTATCCATAATAATCATCGAATTAAATTGTATGCAAATTCAATTTGCATATCCATCTACGTTCATAGTCTTAATAAATGTACTCCCAATACTTCTATGAAAATGGACGTTCAGTTTATTAAACTTAAACAAACATTAAAAATTACGAAAATATGTGTAGAATTAGTTTATATAGAAGTTTTATCATAAGAAAAATAGGGCTAGTAATGAACTCTGAATATAGCGAAATCACTCAATCGATAAACAAGAAAATTGAAATTGACTCTCAAGAATACGCGAAAATCCTCGACTCTGGGCTTAAAGTAAGAATTATGATGATGCTGCAAATATTCCCAGAAATGAGTTTAACCAAATTGAGTAAAAAGCTGAAAAAAGCGAAATCAACGATTTCCAAACACATGAATGAACTTATTGATCTTAACTTAATTATCGTTCGAGAAAAACATCACCGCGGTTCAATCAAGCAAAAACTATATTCTGTTTCAAAGAAGACAGGTTATCGGGGAAGAACATATGATGATCTAAAAAATGATTCACCAGATATGTTTTTAAAACACTTACACGAGGAATATCTCATAAATTTAAGGTTATTTACCTATATCCAGGAAAATTCTCAACAGATTTTGGGATTTATCAATAATTTTTATCCTAACTTGACTACGAAGGATATTACTGACGAATTTAAAGAAGATATCTATCGCTACAATACTTGCGTTCCACGAACTATATTCATGACAAAAGAGGAATACATTGATTATCGCGAGAAATTTATTGAGTTTGATGATGAATTCATAAGACAAATGGAAATTGGCAGATTAAGAAATTCCAATGACCATCCTAAAGAGTATTTAGTAGTCCATGAACTAATCCCTATTAGACGTGTTCTTGATTTTGTTTTATCTGACAAAAATAATAAAATAAAAATTTAGGATTCTTCTTCAAGTTCGAATATTTCCTCAACAGAAACTTGGAAGAATTTAGCAATTTTCATCGCTAAAGTTAAAGAGGGTACATATTTTCCACGTTCAAGGTAATTTATCGTTTGTCTTGAAACGCCTAATTCTGTAGCGAGTGCTGCTTGTGATAATCCTCGTTCTTCTCTGAGTTCTTTTACACGTGTTAACAAATATCTTCCCTCCAGCATTTTTGATAAAATATAAGCTATGAATTCGTCAAATGCAACATTATTATCTTCAAATATATAGTCTCCAATACCTGGATCTACTTTGGTTTGAGTGTACTTATGAATTAATCGATCCATAATCTCTGCAATACGAGTTGGATCTCGAACTCCTGGAATATACCCTTCTGGACGGATGGGCCCACCTTGCTGTTGCCCAGCGCTTTTCCCGGCTGTTTCAATTTTCACAGTGTGCAATCCAAACATCCGATCGAAAACTCCTTGAGCAAGATTAATGTTTTGAATCCGGCTAAACGGTATTGTAGTTTTCGACTTAGTAAATACTCCGCTATGTATACGTATGTATTTATCGCTAATTCGGTAGGAAAATGATTTCCAGAATGCGAATGAATAAATATAGGCTAAGAGGTTTATCAAAACAAAAACTCCACTCACTACAATGTAATGTATAGTAAATATATATGGTGGTAAGTTTTCATTCACAAGTATTGCATAACCAGTTCCGAAAAACCCTCCGCATATTACTATCGAAATAATCAATGTTTTAAGGATTTCCTTTCGAACATAGTTCCGGTCTATTTTACCCATATATTCTACTTCTAAACTTTTTTCAGACATTTTTTTATCCTAGTTTTAAAGTTGCATGTCAAGTGAATTTGACATGTCAAGTATACTTTACACAAGTCGAATATTTAAAATTATGGATCCATATCTGGAAGTATGGATCTCAAGCTAAAAGATAAAATCATACTTGTTACGGGTGCAAGTAAAGGATTAGGATATGCTTGTGCAAAAATTCTCTCCGAAGAAGGTGCGAAAGTGATAATTTCTTCTCGATCTAAAGAGAATCTGAAGATTGCTGCTGAGAAAATCGCATCAGATACTGGTGTAAAACCTGACTGGATTGCTACAGATGTCTCAAATCTAGTGGAAGTGGAAAAATTGAAATCCACATTATTTGATAAATTCGGAACTATAGATGGGATCGTAATAAATGCGGGAGGACCCCCACCAGGTGCAAGTTTAAGTATGTCTGAAGAACAATGGAAATCGGCACTTGATACGAATTTCCTCTCAGTTGTTCGATTATCTAAAGCATTTTCACCTATAATGCAAAATAAAAAATATGGTCGAATTGTAGCAATAACTTCAATTTCTGCTAAACATCCTCTACCAAATCTTGTTCTTTCTAATGCAACTCGTTTAGCAGTGGTAGGATTTCTGAAGACGCTTGCAAATGAGGTAGCAAAGGACAATGTTTTGGTTAATGTTGTAATGCCCGGTACAACAAATACAGATAGACTTCAGCAAGTTATCCAAAAATGGGCAGACAATGAAAATAAATCGGTTGAGCAAGTCATAAAAGAACGAACAGCGTCGATACCCATAGGACGCTTTGGTGAACCAGAGGAATTTGGTGCTTTTGTAACATATCTAGTTTCAGGAAGGAATACATATATTACGGGTCAAGCTATACCCGTCGATGGTGGATTTATCAAGTCATCTCTTTAGAGCGGAGAGATTTGGTTGATTATGGCACAAAAAAAGGTATTACTAATTGGAGTCGATCAATCGATTCCATATTTACTCAACAAATTTGCAGATGAAGGAAGTTTACCGAATATCAAGAATTTAATGGATACCGGTACGTATGCAGAAGGGTTATCTTGTGTTCCTTGTGATACACCTACAAACTGGACGACAATAGCAACTGGTGCAACTACTCCAGTACATGGAGCAACCAGCTTTTACACCCATATCCCTGGAGAAGAATTGGATTTTGGTGCAACTCAACGTTCAAGATCACAACTTAAAAAATATACCAATGCAGAATATATTTGGGAAACTGCTGATAAAAATAACCTATCATCCTTTATCATGAATTATCCTGCTGGATGGCCTGCAAAATTGGATCATGGTGTAATGAGTACTTTCACATGGCCGATTCCTCAAACATTCCCTATGATTATCAAGAGGGGAAAGATCCACAGGTTTACTAAAAACTGTCCAAAGAAATCTAATGAAATTGTGGATGACTGTTTTTTCTTTAAAATATCGTCAGAATTAACTATTAAATTCGAAATAACAAACGAAGATAATGTAGAGTATACATATAATAACCAAAGTTATACTTTACAGAAGGGGAAATGGAGTGCATGGTTTGAAAGTACACATTCCTATCGAGGTCAAGATATCCCCATAATAAGACGAGTTTATCTGAACAACATCGAACGTGAAGGAACAGCTCCCGTAATTACTTCTTCTCCACTCTATAATTCCTACGGATGGGCTACTTCTGCGAAATTTAGTAAAAGTCTCCTAAAAAACATAGATTTTCCTGAGCAAAATCCAATAAGTCACGATGTCGGATATACCTTTGAGGGAGAACTAAAAGAAGTGATTGAATTTGCAAAAAGAGAAACTCGTGCTATAGCCGATTCTGTCTTTTTTGCAAGGATGGAAATGAATTGGGATTTATGCTACATACATATTCATCATCTTGACACTATTAATCATAATACACTCGCTCGTATTCTACCAGAATATCCGTTATTTGATGAAAAAATTGCAGAGAAAACTGAAGGTCATGTTCGTAAAGCCTATTCAATTGTAGATGATATGGTTGGAAATCTTATCAAACGAGTAGTAGATGAAAATACAACTATAGTATATATTTCAGATCATGGAGCAATCCCCTGTTGGAGGGTTGTAAACATTGTAAAACCTCTCGTGGATGCAGGATTAATGGTGTATAAAAAGGAAGGTAATCGATACAAAATCGATTGGTCGAAATCTCAAGTATTCCCTTATATGGAACCGACTTACTTATGGGTTAATCTAAAAGGACGAGATCCTCAAGGAATTGTGGATCCATCAGATTACGAGTCTGTAAGAGATAACTTAATTGACATATTGACCAAACTTAGAGATCCTGAAAACAATAATCAGATAATGGATTTAGTAATGCGAAAGGAAAACCATCCGGAAATGCACCAAAATGGAGATCGAATTGGGGATGTGGTTTACTTCTTAAATTCACCATATAACATATATGATGGGGATTTATCGGTAATGAATGCAGCAGATACAAACCTTCCAGAGAAACCATTGTGTTATAATTCCAAGGGATTTTTCGGAGCTCACGCATATTATCTTCCTACTAAGCAATTTGGACCATTTTCAAATAGTGTTCCCATTATTTTTAATGGTCCTGATGTTAATCAAGGTGCAAAATTAACTGGACTCACGGATTTGATCGATATTGCTCCTACCATTTCA
>JAEOTN010000168.1 GCA_016839865.1 Promethearchaeota archaeon
AACGACTTGACCCGATTTTTCTTCTCCATCACTAGTTATTATCTTGACTAATTCTCCAAATCCGATTCCTGTCACGGATTCACACATGAGTAGTGATCCTTCAATATCCTGAACGGTATAGAATGTGATATTTTTATTGGCTCTTGTCAACTTCGGCTTCCTCCTTTACCTTTTGAATAAGTTTATCAAATTCCTCATCAATCTCGACTAAAAGTTGTTGATAGATCGTATCAAATTGCGGTGTGGGAATATTCTTCAAATCCCGTATCCCCTTTGTTACGGGAAGTGTTAAGATAGATTGTAGCGGAACTTCCAACTCTATGGCTCTCTTGGTAATTTTATGAAACTTTAACACCGTCCTAAGTATTTTTATGGTTTTCTGAATTGGACAATAAACGTCAATTGGATGATATGCATTCTGAAGTAGGAAATATTCCTTTAGCATCTTAGTAACTTCAAAAACACTTCTCTGATGATCTCCTAAAATGTCAGTGCCGATAAGTGTTACAATTTCTTTAAGTTCCTCTTCCTCCCGTAATAATCCTCTCGCCTCAGCTATTAATTGATGCCAATCGATATCAATCTGTGTAAACCAATCCTCAAGAAAAGGCAAGTACTCGGAATAACTCATGAACCAATTGATAGCTGGATAATGTCGACGGTGGGCAAGATGGAAATCTAGGCTCCAAAATACTTTGACCAACCGGAGTGAGTTTTTTGTCACTGGTTCAGAAAAATCCCCACCGGGAGGAGAGACTGCTGACATTACAGTAATGGAAGCATCTCGATCAGTTGCGCCTAAAGTTTTAACACATCCTGCTCGAGCGTAATATTCTGCTAAACGAGATGCAAGATAAGCTGGATATCCTTCCTCTCCTGGCATTTCCTCTAGTCTTCCCGAAATTTCTCGCAGGGCTTCCGCCCAGCGTGACGTAGAGTCTGCCAATATGGCAACATTGTATCCCATATCTCTATAATATTCTGCGATCGTAATTCCGCTGTAGATGCCGGCTTCTCTAGCAAGAATGGGCATATTTGAAGTATTGGCAATTATGACAGATCTACTTAAGAGAGGGTGTTCCGATTCCGTTTTCCTTAGGTTTGAAAATTTTTCCAAAATATCTGCCATCTCATTACCCCGTTCTCCGCACCCAATATATACAATGATATCTGCATCAACCCAGACAGCAATTGTTTGTAATAGAACAGTTTTTCCCGTCCCAAATCCTCCAATCACTGCGCTGAGACCTCCCTTGGCAATTGGGAAAAAGGAATCAATAATTCGCTGCCCTGTTATAAGTGGTGTACTTATTTGGAGTTTTTTTTTGAAAGGTCGAGCATGTCGAACCGGCCAAGTTTGCATTAAGAACACTTCTTTAATTCCTTTATTAGTCTTAATTTGAGCAATTGGCTCTGTAACTGTGTAATCTCCTTCATTGCAAATAACCTCCGCAATCCCATTAATTTCGGGAGGTACCATAATTTTATTTACAATGGTAGGAGTTTCTCTTACTTCTCCAAGGATATCTCCCCCTGTTACTCTAGTTCCTTTGGAGATGATAGGTTGAAAGTGCCACTTTTTTTGTCGATTAATTGCAGGAATGGTTAGGCCTTTCTTAATAATTGCACCACTTTTTTCTGCAATTACGGGGAGTGGTCGCTGAATTCCGTCAAAAATTTGTCCCATCACCCCGGGACCAAGATCCACTGATAATAATTTTCCGGTACCAACGATTGGATCTCCGAGTTTTATTCCTTCTGTTTCTTCATAGGCTTGAATGGTGTTGGTATTTCCTGTGATTCGAATGATTTCTCCAATGATCCCTGATTCCCCTATCCTAACCAACTCATACATTTTTGCATCAGACATACCCTTTGCTGTGATTAGAGAACCTGCAATGCGAGAAATTTTTCCAGTAGTTGTTTTTACCAACATTTTTTCACTTCTATGTTTTCATTTTAGCTCTATCCCTAATTTTCTCCAAATAAGTTCGGTGATAGTATCAGTTCCAACATGAGTAGTGCTTCCAAGTGTTGGAATCGAAATTATGATGGGAAATTCGTGTGTTTCGATTATCTGGTTAATATATTCCCTATTTTTATTGGTAATAGTATCAGTTATCAATAAAATCGTAATATCCTCCCTTTGAAGTAGATCTTCTAAACTTTTCTCGATCTTCTCCGGATTATTAGCTACAAACACATGCTCTAATCCCCCAATTCGGAAGAAATTTACTGTATCTTCATCTGCCATTAATGCTATCTTCATAACTAGCCCATCTTTTATCTACTACATAATTTTTAGTTTCATTCAAACAGTATTTGAGATATTTTAAAACGTATTTCGTCATTATTATACTCCAAAAATCCATCAATAGTGTTATCCAAGACCATTTTACCATCCTTAGATTGAATTTTCACACCTCCAATCGTTTCAATATTTATCGGAGATTTCGTAAGCTTGATATTTTTACTGGTTTTTTCACCAATTCTCTTTACCAATGTTCCTAAATTCAAAGAAAGGGCGGAATCCTTACTATTTAGCATCAATTCCAACTTAGGAGTGTTCAAGATTGAACATCCTTCTATAATAAGATTTTCAAGCATTTTTATATAATTCTCTGCTTTTACAAGCATGCGTAACTCTTCCTTAACTTGATTTAGAACATTACCAATCATCGCGTGCTTTTTTTCCAAGATCAACCATTGTGCATTAATTTCAGCGGATGCTAGTTTACTTAAATTTAAAAACTCAGATTCATCTTTCGCTTTTCGTTTTATAGAAATCACTCTTTCTTTTGCATCATCCCTTCCTTTTTTTCGTTGTTCTCTTATAGTTTTAGCAACCTCATTTTTTGCATCTTGGATAATTTTTTTCCCTTTCTCATTCGCATCGGACAGTAATGCTTCAGCAAGGACCTCAATGGATGTCATATTTTCTCGCTCCTATGAAATACAATGTTTATAATATGCTTTACAGCCTCTTCTTCATTTATTATTGCCTGATTTTCAATTTTAATTGCTAGTTGTTTAGCTGACATCAATAACTGGTCAATTTCCAATTCAATACCTTCACTGCTACTTTTTAATATATTTTTAGCAAATTTTTCCGCTTGGGCGATTTCAGTATGATAGGCTTCTTCAAAGGCTTCCATCGATTTCTGTAACAAACCCTCCTTGATCTTCTCAGCTTTTATTAATGCACTATCTATAATCCTCTTAGCTTTCTCTTGTGTTTTTTTTAGAATTCTTAAATTATCACTCACAGTTTATTACCTACTATATAACACTTATAAGGATAAATCTGATATAACTTCTTACCCACAAAAATCCCATCATTGATAACCTTGATAACCATCATTGAGAAATCAAATATTTGTGATATTTATGCCAAAATTACGAAAACTCAAAGTGATATTGCTCGGAAAACATCAAGATTCTGTTCATATATTTCTTTGCAAATTAGGGGTTTCTCAATACATCAAAGTTGATTGCAATAAGGATTCATATTTAGGTATCTTGCAAGCATGTCCTATTCCGGAAGATTCGTCCGATATTAATTTAGCTCTCAAGACACGAATAAAAAAGAAATGTGAAGAATTTGACTTAAAACTTGATGAAAAAATAGATAACGCTGACCCCTTACCTGGAAACACAATAGATGAAATTCTCTTCTATATAGATGAGCATCTCGCGAATATTGAGGAGAATCTCGCGAGAAGTGAGGAGGATACCAACAGTCAGAGTAAAAATCTTGATGTCGAAAAAAGATCAATTAAAGATCATCCTGATTTCGATAATTTTCGTTCCACACTCTTAAAGTTATATAAAATGACTCAGGACATTGATGTCCTCCTTGAGGCTAAGAGCTTTTTGACGCAGTGTGACACTATCATTTATTTTGAAACATGGGTAGTGAAAAAATTCGTTCCAAAAGTTAAAGAGGGAATACTTGACCTTACGGATGGTAAATGCGTTATTGTAGAAGAAAAAACAAAACTTGAAGACAATGAACCAATTATTGTCAAACAGCCACCATTCTTGGTGGAAGGATTTTCCAGTCTAGCACGGTCTCTCGGATATCCACGCAAAAGAGAGATTAACCCTACTTATTTAATTGCATTAACATTTCCATTCCTTTTTGGCATAATGTTTGCCGATGTTGGACAAGGTGCAATTCTTTTTATCTTAGGTCTCTTCCTCCTTATAAAGAGAAGAAAGGCTGATTTTAGCAAAACTGGGCAAATGTATGGCTTTTTATTGAGAGCAGCAGGAGGAATGACACTCTGTGGAATAGCTTCTATGATATTCGGATTCTTGTTTGGAGAATTTTTCGGACCATCCGGTGTTATCCATCCTGTTTTGTTGTTTGAAATCGGGCCCTTTAAGTTCGGTGGTTTTGATCCCATACATGAACCTCTTACAATGCTAAGATTCAGTGTTCTACTTGGGGTTTCTTTTATATCGGGCTCTTTGTTTTTAAGCTTATTAAATCACCTTATAAGGGGGGAATTTGCCCGTTCATTCTCCGTTATATGCTGGATGTGGTTTCTGATTGGTGGATTTTTCATGTGGGTTTATTGGGGTGGCATTTCGAATATTACTATCTGGTTTGGTGAAGGTTTGCTATCATTTGCAGTCCTTGTAATCGCACCATTGGTTCTCATGTTTTTGGTCGTAGCATTATCTGAAGGCTTCATGGATGGTTTCAACCATACAATAGAAGTTTTCATTGAAACTTTAAGTCATACCTTATCGTTTTGTCGAGTTGCTGCGTTATTTTTAACCCATGCTGCATTAAACAGCATGTTCCTGGAGCTGGGTGGGGTTAAGGATGGTAATTTTCCTCCAATATCTATACCGCTTATCATAGTTGGAACTATCCTGAACTTATCCATTGAGGGTCTTCTTGTTATGGTACATGTTCTCAGGCTCCATTGGGTTGAATTGCTCCCAAAATTTTATTCCGGAAAAGGAACTCCATTTAAACCAATTATGATCAAATGAAATCACAGAGATGAAAGAATATGGATCCATCTATTATAGGAATAATTGCAGCGTCCCTTTGTATCGTTCTATGTTCCGGGGCAGCAGTATATTCAATTAAAACTTGCGGACCAGCTCTTGCCTCAGTAACTTCAGAAAAGCCAGAATTAGGGACTAGATTATTAATCACAATTATTTTAGGAGAAGCACTAGCAATTTATGGATTGTTAATATCGTTTATGATCATATCAAAAATTCCAGAAATACAAACTCTGGATGATGCTTGGCCATTGTTACTTGGCGCATTTACTATGAGCGGAACGGCCATTATTGCTAGTGTCGGTATAGCATTTTGCGGACCCCCACTAATGACGGCTATGATTTCAAAACCCGAGAGTTTCACGACCAATCTTTTAGGATTGATTTTATCAGAAGCACTGGCAATTTTTGGTTTATTAATATCGTTCATGATAATTAGATAGGTTGGACGAGTACATTTATTCCAAAACTTAAATTTCGAATAAAAAATCAAATCGAATAACATTGTTCATTGTTTATTTGATTCTTGATCTTCTGACAAGTACAAATATTAGATATATAATGTCTGCTAAACCTGCAACGATAATAAATAATAATCCAATTAAGCCCGGACCTAATCCTTCAAGCCCAAATGACCAAAATGCACCCCAAAGGATGAGAACGATTCCCACCGCTAAGAGAATATTAATTATAACGAATCCAATTATTACTCGAGTTGTGTATTGTCCCATTTTTTCGCACCTTGTTTTAAGTTTAGATAAAAAAAATGAATCAAAAATCTAACACTTAAGGATTAAATGCAGAAGGATAGGAGAACTGATTTTTCAATCGTCACATTGGTTTAATTCATTTATTTGTCTTCAAGCGTGATCTTCGAACTAAACAAAAAGTCAGACAAACTAAGTCTGCAACATCAAATAAACCCATAATGAAAAGCAGTTTACTTATTCTATTTCATGAAGAATTCTCTATTTCCTCGTGGATTTTTGCAAATCTCTTTTTTGTAATCAAGTGTAGACCCATGTAAGCCCCCATCGTAAATATCGCAACAATCCCAACAATATACCAAAGAGATGAAGGATTAGAGGAATTATCCAATATATATCCCGAAAGAAGTATTCCAAATAATCGTGGAATGATACGTCTCCAGCTAGAGACAGCCATATATCTCCCCCTCATATTTTCTGAAGCGAACAGTCCGGGTACGGCCATTACATGTGGTGCATTAATCATTTCACCAATTGTCAATACGCCAATTGCCACGAAGAATAACCACGGTACAGAAACAAACCCAAATAATACAAATGCTATACCAAATAAGGTGACTCCAATCCCCATGAAAATCATTGGTGGATGTTTCGATATAATACGAGAAATCCAGAATTGGCATAAAACTACTGTTAATGCATTCATGCTCAACAATAAACCAAAGGAACTTTCAGAAAATCCATGCGTGTCAAGTAGAAATACAGGTAATGTAGTGTTAAATTGCATATAAATCCACGTTGAGAGAATACCGACCATAATAAATAACATAAACTGCCAATCTTTCAAAACCTTCAAATATCCAATAATTGTGGAGCCGAATTTCCTTTTTTTACTTCCCTCTTGATTTTCTTTTCCTTCTTCGATCTTATTATCCGGTTTCGTTTCAGGAATGACAAAGAATACAATAACTGCTGTAATTGCACTACTGACGACATCTGCTATAAATAGAATCTGATAATTATTAGTTGTTGCAGAGATAAATCCTCCCAGAGCAGGACCGATAGTTGCAGATAAATTAGTTGCAATGCGCATTATTGCGAATCCTTCTGAACGTTTCTTAGGAGGAAGGAGATCTGTTACCATAGCCATACGGCCAGGATGCCCAAGATCTCCTAAAAGACCATTCAAAAATGAAAAAACATAAAATAACTCTATTGTATTTACAAATCCCATAAAAAGTGTGGTAATTGCACTACCAATTAATCCCGATAATAAAGCTATTCGTCGACCAAGACGATCAGCAATTGCACCACCAATAAACCCCCCAATTATACCTCCAACAGCTAGCATTGTGAATAGTAACCCAACTCCTGTGTAATCTACAGAAAATCTAGCTTTGATATAAAATCCAAAAAATGGATAGAGTAAAAATCCCCCCAAGCGATCTACAAATGTTGAAAGTGCTAATACCCAAAATGACTTGGAGTATTCTTGAAATATTTTCTTCAATCGATTACCTATGAGAGGTCACCTTGAATTAGAATGAAGGAAAAAGGAAAAAAATTTTATGATTTGACTTCGGCTTCAGGTAGTTCCTCGACCGCTGTTTCAACTGCAGCTTCAACTATTTCGATAGTCTCTTCTTCTACCGGAGGAGTTCTCTGTTGTTCGAGTTGTCTCTGCAATTCAGCGAAGCGTTTCTTAGTCATTTTAAATAATATTAGAAATCCAATCGTTGCTATAGATCCTATACCAAATATTACGACCCAAAGCCATCTTGGATTTACAGCATCCATAAGAGCACCAGCACCTACAACGCCTACTAAATTCGGGAGAATCCATGAAAAACTGCCTACAGCCATGTAACGCCCGCGTTTGTCTTCAGGAGCGAATAATCCAATCATAGATTGCATATGTGGGGCACAAACACATTCGCCAATAGTTATCACAATCATTGCAACGAAAAACATAGACCAAGCTGATACTACACTCCAATCTGGGCTTATTATTGCATACATTCCGAATCCGAGGGCATATAAAAACACACCTATCGCAACATTGATAAATGGTGGAATTTTTCGCGTAGCGCGTGTTATGAGCCATTGAAATACAATAACAAAGGCTGCGTTCGCACTGATCAAATAACCAAACCAGTTCACAGGAAACTCATGAACTCTTAATAGAAATGGCCCTAATGTGCTGTTTAATTGCATGTAAACAAATGACATTAACATTACAACTAAAACATAGAACATGAAAGTTCCATCTCTAAACACTTGCAAATAGCCCTTTAAGGTGTGTCCGAATCCTTTCTTTTCTGAGGTTTGCGCACCATCTTTTGAAACAGAAATCGTCTCAAAGCTTTTAACTTCAGCTTTTGGTTTAGCATCTGGACGAGTTTCTGGTATTTTAACCCATACTATTATGGCAGTTATTATACTACTCACAGCATCAAAAACAAACAAAGGCCAATAGGTACCCATAGCAGCAAAGATGAATCCACCGAGTATTGGACCAACCATTGCTGAAATATTAAATGAAATTCGAAAGATCCCA
>JAEOTN010000169.1 GCA_016839865.1 Promethearchaeota archaeon
ATTAACTATCAACGATACTACAAAAAATAAATAGAGTGGGTTCCATTTTCACAAACAATGTCACATACAAAATTAGGTAAAATGACTCTCATCTTGTTGGTTTCTGCAATTATTGTTAGTGTTGTATCGATACCAACAAATTCTACGCAAAATACAAGTAATGTTCAATTTTTACACTCATCTGCATACTCCCTAAACCAGAGTGAATCTCTAATAATTACAAACAATACTGTATTAGATAGTTACTGCATAAATGGCACTGGAACAAGAGAAGATCCCCACATTTTCGAGGATTATATTTTCAATTATGCGTTAAATGACACTGCGATTCTTATTTCAGAAAATGTAACTGAATATTTCATTATCCGAAATTGCACCATTATCAACAATCAGACCGAAGCTAAAGGAATCGGTATAACAATGATGTCTAATGTTGGAATAATTGAAAACTGTACTATTACTAACACATTAGATGGGATTCACTTAGAAGGAAACAATCATTTCGTGAATGACACGAAAATTGACGCTGATCAATTTGGAATTTATGCAAAAGATAGCACAAATCTAACTATTACTCTCACACAAGTAATTGGAGTGTCTTACGGATTCTCATTTCATTATTGCGACAATTTAACTATCCAATATAATTCCTTAAGCACAGGAACTACTGGGATACAATTATATTCGTGTACTAATTTTGACATCAAGACCAATATAATTGGAGGATTTTCTACAGGGATATTAATTGTAGAATCCCCACCGAAAATGGGATCTGTAAATATGATAGTAGGAAATGTGCTTACTCAAAATGAAAAACAAGCTCAATTAATTACAGACGATTGTAATACAATGTTCTACGATGAATCAACTCAAACTGGTAATTTATGGGATGATTGGAGGGGTTGGGGCAAATACAAAACAGGTACAGGGGTAGTAGATTTATATCCAATGGAAATCGGAGTAGGACTCGATCCAAATAATCCTGATATCCGGGATTTAGAATTGACACTAGCACCTAAATTACCTTTTAAATTATGGTTCTGGATATTTGCACCAACTTTGGTAGGTCTGGGAATAGTTTCGTTTTTCATATATTGGAAACTTATCATGCAACCGAAATCTCAATAAATCCACCTTTTTTACTTTTACTTTTTCAAATCTCATCTAAATGTTATCAGCTTAATTCATGGATGTTACATAGATGGTAATTTCGTTTATTACCAAACTATGATATATCATTTTTGTCGGTATTGAAATTCATGCGATGTTATTTTGTAAATAACCTTTAACAGTTTTATAAAAAATTAACTAAACTGTAACACCAACACAGCCAAAAAACCTAGAATATTACCGATATGACATGACTAAAGGTTTAAAAATAACACTTCTACTTTATCCAACGAGAAATAGGAAATAGAGAAATGAGTAATAAGCCAAAAAAATACATCGGAGAATTTGAAAGTAAAAAGAATAAACGCCCTTTTGGCGTACGATTTGCTACTGCTAAAGATGCAAAATCCATCTCGGATATTTTATTCGATGCTTATGGTTTCGAGTATGTTAATCCTCAAGTATATGATGAGAAAAAAATCAAAGACCTAATCGGTCACCAAAAAACAGTTATTTGGGGTATTGCGGAATCTAAAGACGAAAAAAAAGAACCTGCGGCAATATGTGTTGCTGAAAGAAAAAATAAGTTCTCAATTCATGCGAAAAAAACTGTAGTTCACAATAAATTCCGAGGGATGGGCTTAGGAAGAGGATTGGGAGTGAATAGTCTTATGTCCATTTTGCAACGACCTGAAAATAAAGATGTGGTTAGATTAGATTCGGATGTTCGAACTACTCAATTAAATTCACAATTAATGGCAGAAGCAGCTGGTTCATTTCCCTATGCGTTTATTCCAAATTATAATAATTTTGCTGATAAACGTTCGCATGATATTTCTTCAGGACCGTTTACGAAAGGTAGAAAAGAATCTGTTGTCATGTACGTCGCTCCTATCAATGGGTTTTGGAAAAAACGGACTAATTCTGTTGTCTTACATGATAATGAGTTGATATTGACGTTTTATTCAATGATCAAAGAATATAATCGAAAAATGAAGAAAGATGATGTCACTCTTCATGGTACGGTTCCAAAAACCGGTCCAAGTGACTACACTGTTGAAGAAGATCCCTATAAAGGTACAGTTATGATTGTTGGTTACTTAAACCAAGATTCTATTAACAAGATTTTGGGTACCTATGAACAATGGAATGTTGTCGAGTGGAGAATTCCTACCACTAAAAAGGGAATAGTCTCTCAGCATTTGGCATTAAAAAATAAATTTATTTTGTCAGGGTACGATCCTGGATCCTACCCTAATGAATCCGGAGAATTGGTTGACACACTTGTCATGTGCATATTTCCTAATGGAGTGGAATTGACTCAATTTGAATGTGTGGAACTGACAAAAAGCAACAAATTTATCGCTTCTAAGGTAATCAATCAACTTACGCAATATTATCCTGCTTGTATTGAATACATATAACCGGTAACTTATAGCTAAAAACACAAAACTTCTATTTTATTTATCTCTTGATCACAAGGAGTGAATGAGTTGAAACAAAAGACAAAAACTATTCTCTTATCCATTGGAGTGGTACTACTTTTAGTAATTAGTTTTTTTTTACCAGCATTTCTTGTGTATCGGTTCAAATATCGATATCCTGACGTTTTTAAGAATCCAGATCGATGGGAATTAGTGTTTGAAGATGATTTTTTTGGAACAGAACTCAACTCTTCCTATTGGTCAAAAAACTATCATGATGGCTTTCCCCACGGAGGGCATACCCATAATCATCGAGGTTATATGACGGAAGAAAATGTGAATGTGAGTGATGGAATTCTAGTTATTAGATCTGAAAATGAAACTCATCCAGACGCTCCTCCAGCTGAATATACTTTCAATCAATGGATGGAATATAATTTTACTACAGGAGCTATAACTTCTTTTGAGAAAATGCAGTTCAAATTTGGATATGTGGAAGCACGAATGAAAATGCCCAAGTCAAAAGGATTTTGGCCTGCATTTTGGACCTTACCAGGAGAAGGAGGATGGCCTCCGGAAATTGACATTCATGAATTCTTGAGTTCTCACGAAAAACGAGTATCAGGTGCTTATCATTATGGGGGTAGTTGGGAAAATCTTACTTCATTTGGACTCTTTCATAACACTGGAGTAGATTTATCTGAAGATTTTCATCGTTTTGGACTTGAATGGGCACCAGATCATTTAAGCTGGTATTTTGATGGAAAACAGATGGGGGGATATTTCTCTAACACAGAAGCAATTGCTGAACTAGGACCACAATATATCTTGATAAATTTAGCAATAGGTGGATGGGAAGATGATCCTGATTCCACAACCTTATGGCCGGCTTTTTATGAAACCGACTATGTGAAAATATGGCAATTATTACCTGAATTTGCTTTCGAAGGACAGGAAATAACATTCAATTATGTCTGAGGAGATTAGATGTCCAAAAGAACACTTGTGATAACAGGAGCAAATGGATTTATTGGTGTAAATTTAATCCATGAGGCAAAACATCGAAATTGGCACGTTAAAGGGATTGTTCGACGTCCAGATGCAGCCGGATACATAAAAAAAATGGGGGCAGAACCGGTCATTATTAGCGATCTGGATGATATCGCCTATAGGAATGCTTTCACGGGCTGTACCGCAGTAGTTCACTTAATTGGGATTATTAATGAGAAAACTACCACGTACCAAAAAGCACATGTCGAATCAACCAGAATTGTATTAGAAAGTGCAGAGTCCGAAGGATTAAACCGCGTAATAAATGTTTCAGGATTAGGTGTAGATCTCTATGGTAAGACTGACTGGGCAAACAATCCTTATTTTGGTTCAAAACTGGATGCTGAACGTCTTCTTCCAAAATATTCCATCCCATTTGTAAATTTTCGTCCTACCTACATATTTGGTCCAGAGAGTTACTGGTTTTCTTCTCTATTCCGTGGGATCAAAAAAGGAAGGATCAACATGATTGGCGATGGTCTAATTCCTATGCAACCAGTTTATGTCAAGGATGTAGTCCACAGTTTTCTTGCAGCTACTGAGGGTTTAGGAAAAAATAATGTACATTATGATATGGTAGGTCCTGAAGTAACAAACATGAGAGATATTGTCCAACGTGTAATAAGATACTTTCAGAAGATAAATAAATTAAAAAATAATGTCGAAATACACCACATTCCATATTCGGAAGCACCTAAACGTCTTAAAATATCTAAAGAAAAAGCATCCGTTTCACAATGTGATTTATTAGGTGATACTACACCTTTAATACGAGATTTGGGTGTTAAAATGACACCGTTGAATCAGGCGATTAAATATACAATTCGAAATTTTCATTTGAGCTGATTTTCATATTTTGATTTTATTCATAAATCTTTTCATCTGGGGCATTGCTTTCCTTCGCGTCCAATTCCACATCTCGTCCATTTTCTTCTGATTTCAGTAATTCGTTAAAATACTCATGTTGGATAATCAGATTCATTACTTCACTAGTTCCAGTCCAAATCGTGGATAACCTAATATCACGGAACATGCGTTCAATAGGAAAAACATTTGTATATCCTATTCCACCTAAAACTTGCATTGCATTGGAAATTATCGTGTTTGCTGATTCTGTGCTGAATCGTTTTGCTTCAGAAACCAAACGTCTACAAATCGAACCAGATTGCCCCGAATCTATCGCTTTTGCGGTTTGATAAACTATTGCTCTACACGCATCCAATAGCATTATCGAATCAGCTAAACGGAAACTAACCCCTTGGAAGGATTTTATGGTTTGACCAAATGCTTTACGTTTGTGTGCATATTTTGTAGCAATCTCCAACGATGCACGACTCATACCTAATGTACCAGCTGCAGAAGTCATACGTTCTGGGATCATCATCTGATAAAAGATGAGTCCTCCTTTACCCTCTCCTAAAACTAGATTTTCTTCAGGTACCTGAACATCCCTTAGGTATAGTCTTCCTGCTCCTCCGCCTCGTGTTCCGAGTAATCCATATAGGTATTTAGTATCCACACCCATGTCCTTGTCAACAATGAACAGTGAAATTGAATCCCGGGAGGTTCCTTTGGGATTGGTTTTTGCATAGAGAAGGAAAAAATCCGCTCCTTCTGCTCCTACAACAAATCGTTTCTGACCGTTAAGAATATAATGGTCACCCTCTTTTACTGCAGTAGTAGTTGCACCAAAGAAATCGGATCCACCTCGAGGTTCAGTGAGAGCCTCTGCGGTAAATTTCTTTCCTTCGAGCATAGATTTCAAGTATTTTTCTTTTTGAATGTCTGATCCAAACTTATCAAGAGCTTCCCCACAGATGCTTGGGAGCGAATAAAGACAACCAAGAGACATTGGTAATAGTCCAATTTCTTCTAATACTGCAGCTTCAGTGATCCATCCAAGTCCTTGTCCTCCCCATTGTTTAGGGAATCGCAAACCAAGGAGATGATGTTCAGCAAGTTTTTTCACATACTCAGTGGGATATTGGATTTCATCCGCATCCATATCGAGTATCATTTGGCGAGGTACTTGTTTTTTTACAAAATCTCTCGCTTTATCCCGCCATTTAATTGACTCATCATCAAGCATAAAATCATACATAGCTACCCACTCGATGAACATTTATTTAAGGATTAAGGTTAGAATTTCAAAAATACGGAAGAATTAAGTGTTTGTTCTACTCACCTCATTGTATGGATGCGATAACTAGAATTCGTAAAACTCTTGACCATGAAGAACCCGATAGGGTACCTAGTTTTGAGGCAAGCATTGATAATATTAAAGTATGTCAATACTACGGAGAAAACTATTATTTAGAAGGGGCTGCCTCTTCACAACAATTCCTCAATAATTTGGTTTTTGGAAACAAAAAATTGTACAATCGCATCATGCAAAGAGTAACAAAAAGTAACTACGCTGCTAAGCTAATACCGAGAAATATT
Source organism: Promethearchaeota archaeon (assembly GCA_016839865.1). The sequence continues at coordinate 6,027 of JAEOTN010000169.1, forward strand.
GGGCGTCTCTACAAAAAAATTGGAATCGATTTATGTCCCAATGCTATTTGCTTTTTTCCAATAACTTTTACAAAAGAGGGGTATATAGATGAATTTGGGAGAAAATTTAAATACATAAAGAATCCTGCAGACGGAATGACTCTCGCATATTATATGGGGGGCACATTTGGAGATTTTGAAGACTATCAGCAAGCTCCTCGTCTTGATCCTGATTTCATCTTGAGAGAAAAAATGTATCGTGAGGGAAAACGGGTAGAAAGTGATTATAGTGGGGATATTGTCA
>JAEOTN010000170.1 GCA_016839865.1 Promethearchaeota archaeon
GTCCAATAGGTGGTCCAGCAGATGCTTTTCCACCATCAACCAAAGCTTCGACGTTAATTTTTGCCAACTTATTTCTGTCTCCAAAGGTTTTGAAGTTCTTAGCGAAATGGGGAAAAACTCTTCAATAATTGATTCACACGACCGTTTAAATCGAGAATCGTAATCTTTACTAATTGTATATTCCTATTCGATTTACTAAATTCCTGACCGTTCAATCGAATCCGCTAAGCGTACTAATCCACTAGAATTAGGGATTAGTGATGATCGGTATAATGGAATCCAAATAAATTTTTCGGAAGAATCAATCATGACTAAGAATCGAAAACTAATTCTAACTATTATCATTGCACTCCCAATTTTAGCCTTGCTAAATAGTATATTTTTTCAAATATACTTTGGTATAACAGAAACTCACCTAGAAATAAACTGGATTGGCTGGATAGAAGATATTCTCATCACAATAGCTGCTTTTCTCTTTAGATATGCTTATGCTCCTGTAGATTTTGTGAGTGAATCCTTGCAGAATTCTGATATTATGGTAGAACAAAATAAAAGTCCTAAATCTCAGTTGAAACCTTATCGGTTCCTTAATATCATGCCGTATGCAATGCTTGTTGGGACAATTGCTTCAGTTGCTATTCAATTCAATTTTCTAGCCGGTATGGGAACCTATTTCATAATGCAGATATTACTAATTGTTGCATATTCTGGAATCATTCACTTGAATTTCAAGATTTTATTTTCAAAATCCCTTAAATGGTGGACAGTGGCGGCTGTTGGAGGATGGATTGTGTATCTAGCGATAGTATTCCCATTATTAATATTACCTGGATTAGAAGGATTGATGTTAATTTTTGTACCACTCTATGTTCTCTCCTTGATTGTGATGTGTATCATTGCATTTCTGCAGTTACCGTATCGAAAAAGAACATTAGGGATGCGAATTGCACTAGCGTTAGGAGCAGCAAGTTTTGTAATCTCTGATACTATTATTGGATACACTGTGTTCGTTAATGAAACTCATCCTATAGCAGCATTGATTCATCCCACATGGATACTAGCTATTGTTTTAATTTCGACTGCTATCCTCTTTCAAACACGTATGCGTAAAAGTGACTGAAGCAAAAAAGTGAGTATTAATTCAATGAAAAATTCATTTTTTCTTACGTTCTTTTATTTTCTTTACTAAATCTGAACTGGATTGTGCCTTATCTCCTCCAGCTCCTGTAATTATTTCACAACCCACCTTTTCACATGTATCCCATTCAGGAATGTTTTCTTTTGCATTTCTATCTCCTCCCTTGATGAAACTCGTGGGTTGTAAATATTCAATAATTTCATCTACTGTATCGAATTCAGAGTTAAAAATAACCGTATAATCTACTCCTCTAATATTATCAACTATATAGGCTCGTTCTTCTGAATCCATAAACTTATATCCTTTTTTCCGCATTAAGAATGAATCCCCGTTGACTACTGCAACAAGACAAGGTGTTAAGCTCGCCGCTGCAAGGATATAATCAACATGGCCCTTGTGTACAGGATCGAATCCTCCAGAAATCATCCCAAATTCTGTGTCTTTTAATATTTCTTTCAATTCTTCCATTGATTTGATCATATTACCATTCTCGTCATTTGATACTTAAATGATCTTTAGTGGTGTTCCCCTTAATTCTTCCTAATATTCATTTCATAGCTGGTGTGGAATTAACCAAAAATATTTCAAGTTCAGATTCCAATTTAGCTCAAGATGGATTACACTCTCGAAAGACTCAGATCCTTTTCTGGTCGAGAAGGACCTCTACTTCTTATTGTAATGGATGGGTTGGGAATCGGAAAAAAAGATAAGGGAGATGCGGTGTTTTTAGCAGATCCTCCTAACATTCAACGTTTGGAGAAAGAATGTAAAGAAAAAGCACTCTACCGTTCTATTTTTGCACATGGACCCCATGTAGGATTACCTTCAGAAAAAGACATGGGAAACAGCGAAGTTGGACATAATGCAATTGGATCTGGTCAAATCTTCAATCAAGGAGCAAAACTCGTAGATCAAGATATAAAAACTAGAAGAATGTTCCAAACTGATGTATGGAAGAAATTAACCAATGCAGTTAGAAATACCGAAAATTCCGTACATCTTATAGGTTTACTTTCAGATGGTAACGTACATAGTCATATTCATCAATTGTATGGAATTCTTGACGGATTAGTGCATTCGGGTGTAAAAAATGTTAGATTACATCCACTATTAGATGGTCGAGATGTTCCTGCAAAATCAGCACTGAATTTCATTCGTCCTTTAGAAAATAAATTGAAACTTATCCATGAAGAACACCAGTATGATTATCGGATTGCTTCTGGGGGGGGTCGTATGTATGTTACCATGGATAGATATGAATCTGACTGGAAAGTAGTGAAACGTGGATGGCATACTCACGTTTTAGGAATGATTGATGAAGCGGACTTCGTTAATGGATACAAAGGATATTATAAAAATGCAGAAGAAGCAATTACTCATGGACGAGAATGCTTTCCAGAAACTAATGATCAAACTGCTCCTCCCTTTGTGATTGTAGATGATGAGGGGAAGCCAATAGGTAAAATTGTTGATGGAGATGTGGTGATTAATTTCAATTTCCGTGGAGATCGTGCAATTCAAATTTCTAAAGCCTTTGAGATGGATGAATTCGATAAATTCGATCGGTTGACTCATCCGAGAGTAGAGTATGCAGGATTGCTGGAATACGATGATGAGGCACATATTCCACGTCAATATCTTGTTCCTCCACCTGACATCCAACATACACTCAGCGATTTTTTGTGTGCTCAGAATATCCCCCAATTTGCTATTGCAGAGACTCATAAGTATGGGCACGTTACTTATTTCTGGAATGGAAATAGAACCGGATATGTTTGTTCTGATTCTGAAGAATATGTTGAAATTAAATCAGATCCCAGTGAAACAATTCCAGAACACCCGAAAATGAAAGCATATGAAGTGTTAGCAAAAACTCTGGAAGTGTTAAATACTACGAAATTTAAATTTGTCAGAGTAAATTTTGCGAATCCCGATATGGTTGGACACACAGGATTAATAGAACCGACAGTGACTGCTGTAAAATTGGTAGATGATTGTGTAGCAAGACTGGTAGAACGGGTAAATGAGTTAAACGGAATAACTATCATTACTGCAGATCACGGAAATGCAGAAGAAATGCTTCAAAAGGATGGAACAACTCCAAAAACTGCTCATACAACAAACAAAGTAGGATTTTGGATTGTGGATAAAAACTGGGATGGTGAATACAAGATAAATTTTGAGATGGAAGATGCAGGACTTTCCAATATTGCTGCAACACTAATCAACTTACTTGGGTATAAAGCAACTGAAATTTATCGAAAGAGAATGATCCGTTTCCGAGAATAATTCTTTTTTTTTCCATTTAAGTTTATTATTTTCAGTTGTAGGTTAAATGCTTATATCTACCAGTTAAAGTAGATTATTGATGGGCTAAAGTAGTATTATAAATCATTTTTGACAAACACCTCTTATGTCATCAGAATCAGTTACACAAAATGGAACAACTGCAACGAAAACAACTCAATTCCATTTTGTTATGTTTTGGATTGGGCAATTGTTTTCACTATTTGGTTCCTCAGTTGTAGGGTTCTCAATATTTATTTACTTAACAGAAATCACTGAAGGGGTCGATTATCAAGGCACACTTTTCTCTACTATTTCTGCTGTAGTCGCACTCCCATTCACTTTAATCTTATTTGTAAGTGGTCCAATCATTGATAGGTATGATCGAAAGAAAATCATAATTATTGCTGATAGTGTTCAAGCCTTTGTAACCATGATACTTGCATTCTTATTCATCTCTGGAGTCCTAACTGATGATACAGTGCAGTTAACAATATGGGTTAGCGCTGGAATGTTCCTAATTCGAAATGTAGCTCAAGGATTACATGGTCCGGCTTTCCAGGCAATTATCCCTTTAATGATAAAAAAAGAGAACATTTCCCGATTCAACTCAATTAGCATGTTTGTAACCAGCGCAGTTCAAATAGCTGGTCCAATTTTTGCAGGATTTCTCATTGGTTTAGGGATGAACTTCAAGACTATGTTATGGATTGATGTTGGCACCTTTGCAATTGCACTAATTCCTACATTATTAATCAAGATTCCTCCTCCAAAACCAAAAACTGAAGCGGAACCTGAGAAAAAGCCTTCATATCGAGAGGAATTCAAAGACGGATTTAGAACAATTTGGGCTATTCGAGGAATGCCTGCATTATTCATAGTTGTTATCGTATTAAATACATTAACTGCACCCTACAACGTATTGGCACCAATTTTTTGGAGTAGAATCGGTGGTGAGAATTTCTATACCCTGATGAGTTACAATGGGATCTTCTTCAATATTGCTGTCTTATTAGGAGGAGCATTTATGATGATAAGGAAACAATGGAAACGAAAATCATTATTGATAATCGCATCTCAGTATTTGAGCATTATTGCATGGTTCTTAATAGCTTTAGCAGGATTCGGGTTTCCATTCTGGTTTGTTTATATAGCTGCATCATTAACTGGTCTATATGTAAGCATTTATGGTACGACATATAGAACTATTTTCCATGAAACTATTCCACCCGAAAAGCTCGGACGAGTATTTTCAGTTGATTTTGCAATATCCTTCTTCCTAGGACCGTTTGCTACACTAGCATCTGGTCCCTTAGCGGACTGGTTGGGTCTAGAAGAACTATATATGGGTATTGCGATTATTGCCATAGTATTTATGACTTTGATGGTTATTTTTAGCAAATATCGATTAGTTGGAAAAGATACATTGGAAAAATCAATAGAACAAATTGAGATTAAAGAAATACCTGAAACTGCTGAGAAAGTTTAAATAATTAATATATCTCACTTTTTCTTATAAATTTTAAATTTTAATTATATTTTCCTATCTGCACAGTATCCCCACACATAAGTGAAACTATATATAGTCATTAGAGTATCTATCTCTGTAACATTATCCTATTCAGGTCTTTTCAATGCATATTGGAATTTTTTATTTCTCAGCAACTGGTGTTACTGATCTTATATCAAAACACATCGCCACAGTGTTAGAACGAGAAGGACATTCAAC
>JAEOTN010000171.1 GCA_016839865.1 Promethearchaeota archaeon
CACCTCATGATCCCAAGAATCTACCCGAATTTTTCAAGAAAATGGGTTTTAAGCGAGAATAGAAGAATAAAATGGTATAAGGGAAGAAATAAAAATAGATTATTTAGTGTAAAACACAACAGGTTCGGGTTCATAAAGAGTTGCCTGAATATTCATTCTCTCAGCCTTCTTCCCTTTTTCTCCACGTGGATTAAGAATGACAGCGGTAAGTGAAGTTAATTGCCACTCAAAAGTCCCAATAAACTTGAGTTTTTCCCATACGCGGAACACCAGATCCCATACTCCAACAACAATTACCATCATAATTATGACAGGTAGAAAATTATCAACTCCCCACCGTGTGGTGAATGAGATTCCAGTGATTAATTCTCCCAACCACAAACACAAGTACTGAATATAGTATTGCAGAAGATACAAGGTTAAACTCACTAATCCCCACCTTCTGAAGAACCGAGTACGTTTTGTAAATTTTGCCATGTCCCTTTTCGGATTAAACTCATAAGCACGTAACCACCAACAAATAATAATGAATTGTAAACCCGTTAAGATGCAGAAGAACCAAGGAGGATGTACTGTTTCAGTAACTCCCACAATTGCACCCATAATATCTCCTTCGAGGATTAGGAATATTACACCAATGATAATTATCACTCCCCCAGCGATCATCCCTATCCCAGTTATTTTGCGTTTAGGGTTCTCTTGTGCAAGATTATTACCCAAGATAGCACCTATGCAAACTACGGCTAAAAATGGGAATAAGGGCTGTTCTTTTCCTACTAAAATCGCCCATCCGAGTTTTAAAAAGAAATCTCCAATAGATTTAATCTCATATTGAACATTGTAATAACTATATCCTAACTCTCCTCCACCTAAATCAATATAACTCCCAATAGCATTACTCGCGATGGAGTACATGAGTGGAGACAAAGCAACCACAGCAATTCCAATTACAGCTAAAATTATGGCATTTCGGAGAGGCTTTTTTACTCCGTCTCTAAAACTTAAGAAATAAAACAAGATCCCAGTAACCATAATACAAATTCCGATGCTGTTGATGGCTTCCGTATGCATAATGTGATTAAACTTATCAATTCGCCAAGCCATTGAGTATAAGCTTCTTCCAAACACACCATGATATTGGATAAACCCTTCACTAAGTAATCCTATGATATAGACGATAAAACCTGTGAATAATTGTTTTGCAAGCATTTTCTCCCGAGATACCCCCTTCTGAATATTTTTACTTATGATATAGGAATGAATCACCATGGAAATCATAAGAAAAAAACCACGAAAATTACTGAAAAGAAAAACAGGTACAAAAATGGCAAGTAATCCCGGATTGCTCGTAACATCCCCAAAGGTTGATGGATCAGTGAGTGAGTATATGTGGATAAACACATGTAAAAACATCATTAACATGATTGATAATCCACGAAAAAAATCCAATGAGATTATACGCTTCATGAAGCATCTTCATTCTATCAGTATAAAAAGATTATACTAGGTTGATATCCTTGTCTTCGAATTAACCAAAGATCTTCCTTCCATGCCACCCTCTACAGTTATAATCTGACGAGAAATGTGCTTTTTTAAAATGTCAATGAATGCCAACCTTGCTTAAGCATATTTGTTACATCTTCTCCCACGTATTTTACAGTAATTCCGAGTTCTTCTAGTTTCTCAGATACCCCGTATCCATCACTGCAAGCTTTACATGCTAAGAATGACATTTTTTCCGATCCTATTAAACCCTCAACTCGTTCCCTTAAATCGGGCTCTTCCAAAATCGTTTTCTGTGCTGGCCCCCAAAATATGAAAACAACTTCATCCATCCATCCATATTTCGGCGCATTTGGTCCATACATTAAGGCTACATCAGAAATTACATGAGAATCTCCTGATGAAATAATCATGAAAAGTTTTGAATTTGACATAGAATTAGATTAGATTTTCTCTTATTTCAACTTCAAACTTATATTATGAAAAGAGCATCCCCAATCGGTCAAAAGAATCGGTTTTATTCTCTTTCTTCATTTCCTCATAGACGTATTTAGCTTGGTCCATATCCCCTTTCAAATACAGTGCATAGATTTTTCCCATATATGCGTCATGAGAGAACAAGGGATTGCGCTCAATTACAAAATCAAACCATTCTATAGCCTGTTTATAATGTTCATCTCGCGTATCTTCATCTAATCCAGGCATTAATGATGAGTATAACGCATAGTCTTGAGCGCGTGCAATTATCTTAACAAAATCCCCCATGCGTAGCAAATCCATTGCTTTACCACTCACAAAACTACTTACTTTAGCCATATAGATCCATTATTAGTGAGATAATAAAAAGCGCAAGGGAGGAGGAAAGTTCTGATCCAAAATTGAACTACTTATTTCTGTTAAAATCCGCATGTTAATTGCGGGAAACCATCTTAACATAGATTTTTAATCTTAATTGGTTATCATAAACAAATACTAAAAAAATCATTTAAGTGAAAAGATCATGGTGCAAGCAGAACTAGTAATCCCTCTTTTTACGATTATTTCCGGATTAGTCGGTCTAGGTGTAAATATCTTATTTTTTCGAGTTGTATATAAGAAGAAAACGAGAGTTAGAGCAAATACATACACATGGTTATGGACTATGGGAATCATTCTTATTATAAACGCAATGCTAAACGGAATCTTGCTTCAGAATGTTGAGGATACCGGTTTCGGAGGAGCGATTGGACTTGGATTAGGAGTACCTCTAATAATAACACCAATTTTCACAATCATTGTTCCAGGAGTTTGGGCTGCAATTCGTGCAATCTATATTAAAGCTACACCTAGCAGGGAACGAGAAATTATCGGTAGAACCCCAGAAACTGAAGTTAAGTAGGAACAATTGGAGAACACTTGATTTTTATGGTTAAAGTGTCATCATAAAATAGAAAAAACATAGAAGCGATTATAATGGACGGAGCAGCATTTGCGGTAGTGGTGGGAGTTATCCCAGCAGCAGCTACTTTAGTAGTCAGTATTTTGCTTTATCGGTTAGCATTTCGAAGAAAAAACCGAATGCGTGCGAATGCCTATTCTTGGTTAATAACAGCTGGATTTGGATTTGCATTGGAGATAATATTAGCGGCAGTGTTTAAAGACGAATTAGGATTGCAGGTTATTGCGATGGTTTTTTATGCACCTCTATTGGGATTAGGAGTACCTTCATTTTGGGCGCTAATTCGATTTATTACCATTAAGGCTACTCCCAATAAAGAAAGGAATGTTATTCAAAAAACACCTGAACCCAAACTAGGATAAATTTGAATTAGTATCTCATGATCCTAGGGAATAAATCGTTCATCGTTTGAATAGTATTTTGCGTTGCGCAATTCCAGCAACTCAGATATACGACCGTTATACTCTTTAAAGATTTTTAAAGGACGTTCATTGTCTTGAGAAAACAAGCTATTAAGCAACCGATGCTGCATTTTCTCGTCCTCAAAATACTTTTGTATTGTCAATAAGGAATTTTCTAAATAATATTGAGAGGTATCACTGAAGATAATTACTAAATATTGATCAATTCCTGAACAAAATGAAACACATCCATACACATCCCTTCCCCGATTCCAAGTCCAATATTGCGTAAGTGGTTCTGATTGTAACAAGTATTCTCTTACGGTGTGTTCTATGTAGTGAAGTGTATCACGGTTATCCGGATTAAATTGTGGATATCGGGTTAATAATTTAAACTTCCGATTGTTGTTTTTGTTTTCCGTGAACACAAGAAATCCAAGTAGATCCATACACCACAAAAGCACCAAATCTCATATCAATGATTACTTTAAAAAAATTTGTTAAAAAGAAAACAAAAAATAAGTTTGGAATATGAAAATAATCTTCCCTGATTTTACTCGTCGTCGTCGTCTTTTTTAGATTTTTTATTTTTTACATCCTTAACTGCTTTATCAGGATCGTTTACCATGAAAGCACCAAGATTATCTTTCTTTGGCTTCTTTTTGGGTTTTTTTGGATATTCGGTCATGATATCAAAACCATTTTTGATTTGAAGATGGTGATGGCGACTCACAGACTTAAAGTATTGCTTTTGAGCACACTTTTTCTTTTTATAGTAAATTTCAATACAATATATGGGATGTGATCCACTTCTTTTTGTGCCACACCAACAAAAAACCCCCTATTTTTATTTTCACATCCCCTTTTTTTCCTTTCCCATCTAATGAACCAAAACACATATGAATCCACTTTGCTGTTTGTAGCTGGCATGAAATTTCTCAATAAGAAGTGGAAGAAAGTTGCATTTTACGGGGGAATCACACTTCTTTCCTTATATCTTGTGCAAGTTTTGCTACCTTTTTTTGTTGGTCTCACTGCATCAACAACAACGAATTCTCAAAATTCGATAAAAATCCTAACTTATAATGTGGAATTCGGTGCGAACGATGAAACAATCGCATTGATTTCTCAAGTGGATGCTGATATTGTAGGGATGCAAGAATTGACTCATGCAGAAAAACTGGGCTCAAGCTTTAACATTACAGAGTTTGCAGAGGAACTTTCATATGAGTATTATGCCATTCCTTCACCCGTAGATGTGTGGCGGTATGGTTTAGCGATTTTCTCTCGGTATACTATTACAAACACACAATTCATCCATATCCGAGATGATGATGTATTAGCTCGAGGAATCCTTATTGCAGAAATTGATGTGAATGGAACACTCATCAATGTTATTGATACTCATTTGGATATTCCATTTTACTATATTCGGCGCTATAGACATGTGCAAACTGTATTAGAGAATTTAGATCATTCCAAACCACTAATATTGCTTGGAGATTTCAATACACCTAATTCATTATTGGATATTAGTTATTGGAGCTTGTTCACAAACTTGCACGATACTTGGATCGCATCTGGAAAAGCTCCATTTTTTGGGAAAACATGGCACGTATCCTTCCCATTCATAAGAATCGATTATATATGGGTAAATGATTTGGTTACTACAGTAAGGAAATCTGCAGAATTATCCTGGGATCGTCTTTCTTCAGATCACAGAGCACTTGCTGTAAGTATTGTTGTATAAATAAAATGTTATTTCCTGTTAAAAATCACGTTTATGGTAAGTTGAACCGTTTTTATAGCAACTCCAAAAGAGAGTGTTAATAACTCAAGCTCCCTCTGATGAGTTGCGAACCAATTGTCCACAAACTCCATACGTTCAGGTAGTTTCTTATTTAGACGTTTCACCAATAGAATTAGAACTCGATATTGACTTTCTAACTCCAAATCAATTGCTTCATCTCCTTCACCACCAACATTCATATCTGAAAAATCCAGATTAAACACTGCATCAACTCCAATTTCTAGAATTTTTCCTATAATCTGTAGTTTGATATTGTACCGATCAGATAGAGGGGATAATCTAGCTTTCACAATGGATTTGATTGCCACAAGAATCTCGTTGACGTCCCGACTTCCTAATTTTTGCACATCGGTGTCATTCAGATCTCCAATTTTATCCCATCTCTTAAATCTCTGCAAAAAACGTTCCATTCTTCGTAAATCTTTACTCATGTCCATCATCACTATTTCTAATATCTTTCTTTATATTGATATGGCTTAATGAGTATCTGAGAAAGGAGAGGTATAATCCTTCTTCATGAAGAAAACCATTATATATTCGTTCAATGTATGATCAGATGGTTTTCAAAAATTCTATTTGTGTGAAAAATTATGTCTACAGAAGAAGAAAAATCAAGTCCAGAACCAATTCCAATGGAAGAGATTGGTGGAGATGAACGGAAATCGACCAGACTACGATTCATCGATCAGGGACGTGGATTTGTTGTATTATACCTAGTAATAACTCTCGTTTTTCCGCCGGAGGCATGGAGGAGTGCAAGTTTCAGTATATTTCTCCATTATGTTTTTGACCATGCTTCAGCGAGTGCAACTTACATGACCTTGTACGATGTAGGTGCAGCAGCATTTATTTTTATTTTAGGAATGGTTATGAATGCGGCTTATCAAAAACGATTGGAAACTAAAGGGAAAAAGAATGCTGTGTTACATATTTTAGTAAGGTATGGAATTCTGTTTGTTTTAGGAGCCTTGATTGTGATTGTGGATCAAGGAACTGTATATGACATCCACGCAGGCTTACCTATTCCAGAAATTAATTGGGATGTACTACCCACCATAGCAGTTGCAGGTCTTATTACGTTCTTGTTTATCAATATTAAGAATCCACTATATAGGATTATAGCAGGGTATCTTTTGGGTCTTATCTATCAAATCTTGATGGTGACGACTTTTTTTAAGGATTATGCAATTGCATCTGTTAATGGAGGGATTTTCGGATCCATTTTTTCCTATGCGTCTATAAGCATTATCGCTAGTGCGGTTGGAGATTTTTTAATTAAACCATCGAAAAAGGAAGATCTGAAATATTGGCTTTTATTGGTATTCGCTTTGGTTAACTATGGTGTCGGTCTTGGGCTAAATTTTGTTCCCGGCTGGGAAGCTTCCAAACGTCAGGTATCCTTTACTCATAACTTAATTGCGATTGGAATTACTTGTTTCGGTTTGTTTATATTTTCTCTAATGGATCGCAAATTAAATTGGGAATTAAAATATCTACGAGCATTTGGAATGTTACCATTCTTTGTCTACTTTATTGCAGAATTACCTGTCTTTATTGTGGATATGTTTGTAGGAGTGGATTTAGGGATTGAAATTTGGGGAAATTTCATTATGCTTGCGGTTCTGGTAACCTACACCTCATTAATCGTCATGTGGCTTTATAAGAAGAAAAAATCCGTATCAACGATTCTAACTGGACTGATATTTCTTGGTGTAGCGGTTGTCATTGTAGCTATAGGTATTCCGCTTGGATTATTTTAAAAACCCAATTCCTCTTTTTTTCTATTCATTTTGGGGATCGTAGAATACTCTCATTTTGAAAATTGACTTATATCAAGAAAACATGCTGATTAGTACATCAAAACCGATATTCTGAATAGAATTTCATTCATAATACAAAAAAAGAGAAAAAAATAAACTAGATTTTCTAAATTATCGGGCCGATTTC
>JAEOTN010000172.1 GCA_016839865.1 Promethearchaeota archaeon
GAAAATACTTTGAGATATAAGTGAGTTCTTGTGGATTAAGAATTGCTGTATTCAAATCTGTTACAATACCAAAACCGATTATTTTTTCATCAGGAACTGATATCTTATCAAAAAAAACATTATTTTGCAGATAATGATGTAATAAAAACACTCCAAATGCATCTTCATTGAACAATTCTTTTTCAATCTGTGCCAATGTGAAGATGTCGGAATTTTGGACTGGGTTTATAATCATTATATATTTTTGTATTTCATTAATTGAATAAAATTATTATTGATACAGATTGATCTTGGTGTATGAAAGGTTACATGGGAAGGATTCTCAAGGTAGATTTGACTGAGAAAAAAACCTCAACAATACCTATTGATGAGAGATTGGTAGAAAAGTTCCTAGGTGGTGCGGGATATGCAACAGCGGTGTTATATAATATGTTGGATAAAGATACCGACCCACTTGGTCCAGATAATGTTCTTTTTTTTATGAGTGGTCCGCTTTTAGGTACTTTAGCAACTTGCACAGGAAGATTGGTAGTATGTGCGAAATCACCTTATACAGGAATTTTAGGGGAATCCAATTGTGGAAATTATATTGCTCCTCAAATTAAAAGAGCGGGTTTTGATGGTGTTATGATTACCGGAGTATCTGAATCACCCGTTTATTTGGAGATAACAGATGATAAAGCAGAAATTAAAGATGCTACTCATGTATGGGGAAAAGGTATTGTAGAAACTAGTGAACTACTTGGTAAAAGCTTAGGAAATCGAACTAAAATTATGTGTATTGGACCCGGTGGAGAGAATCTCGTAAAATTTGCTATAATTGGGGGAGATTCCCGAGCTTTTGGACGAACGGGTATGGGAGCCGTGATGGGTTCTAAAAAACTCAAAGCAATTGTTGCAATTGGATCTAAGAAAGTAGAATTAGCTAAGCCAGAAGAATTCCGAGCGCATGTCCTAGAAGTAAATAATGCCATGATGGAAGTATATACTCATCAAGTATTTGCTGGGCTTGGTACTGCATCCAATATGAATTTATACTCCATGACAGGGGAACTACCAGTAAAATATTGGAGAGGAGCAGAATTTCCCGAGGAAGATAACATTTCGGGTGCTACATTATGCGAAAAATATCTTAAACGTCAAAGACACTGTTATGCATGCCCAATCGGATGTGGTAGGGTTATATCATTAGGTGAAAATGAATTAGGATTACCAGATGGGGAGATTTCTGGTCCCGAATATGAGACTATAGCTAGTTTTGGTTCATTGATGGACAATCCCGATTTGGAGAAAATAGCCAAAGCAAATTATCTGTGTAATGATTTAGGTGTTGATACTGTATCTACTGGAGGGACTATTGCCTTCTTAATGGATCTTGTTAACCAAGGAAAAATTACCTCTTCTGATTTAGAGGGCATCGATCTGAAATTTAGGAATATGGAAGCAGTTTTTCAATTAATCAATAAAATTGCGAAAAAGGAAGGGATTGGAAATCTCCTCTCCAAAGGATCAAATGCAGTTGGAGAACACTTCGGAATAGATAAGAACCAGATAGCTACTATAAATAATTCTGAAGTAATCCTTCACGACATGCGTGCAACTCATGGAATGGCAATTTCCTATGGTATTTCTCCTCATTATGGAGGATCCCATAATGCTTGTGATATGTATATGGTTTCGCTTGGTCTTTCAAGAGAGGAAGCAGGCATTGAGATGGTTCTTCCTCATGAAAATACTCCTGAAATGGCAATCAGTGCAGCGAATTCAATGGAATATCGTGCATTTTATTCATCTTATGGAATGTGTGTATTTGCCAATCCCCCAACAGAAAGTATCGCAAAAACCATTGAGTTAGGTATGGGATTGTCTTTTGACATTCAAAGAATACGACTGATAGGCAAACGAGTCTTAGCTTTGAAACGGTTATTCAATTTGAAGATGGGATTCACCCGAGAAATGGAACATATTCCTAAAATACTACTAACTCCATTAGAAGGGGGAACAGAAGGTGCAGTTCCCGATTTAAACATCTTATATTCAGAATTCTACAAACATCTCAATTGGAATCCAGAGACCGGTAAACCATCTGACGAAGTTATAAAAGAATTAGGATTGGAAGAGTACTCGAACTTTTAATTAAATTTCATTTATACACTAAGAGGCTTGCAACGAAGAGTGCTTTAAATGGATGCAATAGCATCTTTTTTATTTTCCATTTTCTACTTGTAAACATCTTCACTATGCTAGTTTCATTTCCTACAAACCACACCAAGTCTGTGGGATCCGCAATAATTTCCAATGTATAGTCTTCTAGTTTACCTTTATTCACAGAAAACTCCCCTTTGTGTAGAATCATATTAGTATATACTACTTCTTCATCACTAATCAGCAGTCTGAAGTTTACTCTAATATCAGCGTTATCGAGTTTTTTCTTATATTTAGGAATTTTCTGCTTCTCTTGAATAGCAGTAATAATAACATCCTTGAATAATTGGAATGAAATTTCAGCTTCTTCCTCAGTCATTGGCGCCATTGATTATTCTTACCTCTTTGTTGAATATGAACATATTGTTTTTTGGATTTATATTTCTTTATCCAAATTTCAACTCTCTACGAGTCCACCATCCCCTGTTAGATACGGTGATGGGGCTGTATATCGTAGCAAATCCAGCTTATTTCTGAAGGATTCCTCTGTCAACGAGGGTTTATGCGATAGGAAATAATATTGACTTTTCTGCTTTAAAAAACGTTCCATAATGTTAACTGCAGCATTTATATCTCTGTCAAAATGATTTCCACAATCACAGAATATAATTCTTTCATACAGCTTTCTTCTTTTCATTGTACCACAAATACAACACTTTTGGGAAGTATTGGACTCGTTAATCCTTATTACTCTTTTACCTACTTTTTCCGCTTTGTAGGTTAAGAATTCAGCGAATCTCCCTAAAGAACCCGTATTTTGTACAGAGTGATTGAGAGTTTTATTATATTTTGTCAATCGTGCATTCCCAGTTCCTTTTTTCTTACGAGCCATTTGTTTTGGAGATAAATCTCCAATGATGATCGTGTTTGCTTTGGTGTTAGTTACAATTTTCTTTGAGATCTTATGTTGAAAATCTTTCAACTGATTAGCACACTTTCTTTTCATTTTCTGGAATTTTTTGTTGTATTTTTTCCATCGATGGCTGAATTTCTTACAATGATCACGCTTAGATTGTACTTCTTGAATTTTTATTCTCCAAAACCGATCAGCTCTTCGATTTTTCACTTGAGTAGATTTCATATGTAGATTAACTGCCGAAACCAAATTACTTACACCTAAATCGATCGCTTGATATAATCCATTATCTTGATATTTAGGGGGATTAAATTCAATGTTGATGCTCACGAACCATTTCTGACTAATATCTTGAAATGATATTTCAACTTGTTTAACTGTGCTACCTTTATTCAACTGCAACATAGGAATTGCGAATGTTAACGGTATTTTTGAGGGATGTTTATGAGAAAATTTGATACTTTTTTCATCAATTTTAAATCCACTCTGATTATAACATAGGGTAAAGAAATAGTGTTTACCCTTGAACCTTGGAGGTCTTGCACTTTTATCTCCTTTGATACATTTTGCGAAAAATGATTTAAAATTCGCATCAAGTTTTTGTAATGTCATTTGCAATACTTTCGAGTAAACCCAATTATATTCAGGATATTTCAGCTTTATTATTGGAAGCTTATTCAATTGTTCAATCCAAGTAACATATTTCCGGAATTTTCTTGGTTTTCCCTGTTGAACTATCCTATCATCCTTTCGCTCTTGTAGCGCAAAATTTTAGACTAAACGACATTTTTCGGAAAGACTGAATAACACTTTTCTTTGATCTGGAGATGGAAAGATCCGGATTTTCTTAGTTAGTAGCATAAAAGAGATCCTATCCCGAATCTGGATAGAATTAAACAGCATTTTCTCCAATTTAAATAAGAAGAGTCCACCTTATTTAAAAATCGATATTTTAAACGAATTCAATATAAATATATATTTAACCCAAGATTGGAAGGATCAGTATCAATTACAATAGAATGAGGAAAAAACTATGTGGTATTTTTATGCACCAAAAACGGTATTCGGTGAAGATGCTCTTGATTATTTAGAAGAGATGGAAGAAAAGCGATGTTTCATCGTGACTGATGAAGGTATTATCAAGTTTGGTATGTTAGAAATTTTGACTAACAAAATAACCCCGCTTGAGATGGACTACAAAGTGTTTAGCGGGGTAGAACCTGATCCCAGAGAAGAAACCATCTTAAAAGCAACTAAGGAATGTCAAGAATACAAACCCGATCTAATCATTGCATTAGGTGGTGGATCTTCTATGGATGTTGCGAAAGCAGTATGGGTATTTTACGAACGGCCTGAATTAGGTATTGACGATCTGTATCCGTTCATTGACTTGAAATTAGGTAAAAAAGCAAAATTAGTAGCAATCCCTACAACTTCAGGAACTGGTGCCGAAACAACATGGGCAAGCATCATAACTCGAAAGACTGAGAAGGGTGATATTAAATTAGAACAAGTGCATAAGGAAATGATCCCGACGGTTGCAATCTTGGATCCTGTATTTGTGAAATCCATGCCTCCTACATTGACCGCTTCCACGGGATTTGATGCTATTGCTCATCTTTCTGAGTGTATAATTTCTGTGTGGAAAAATGATTATAGTGAAGCCATGGCTCTCAAGGCTTTTGAATTAGTCCAAAAATACCTTCCAATTGCATATGAAGATGGATCAAACATTGAAGCACGAGATAAAATGCATGCTGCTGCAAATATGGCAGGACTTGCCTTTGGAAATGCACAAGTACATTTAGGTCATGCACTGGGTCATGTTTTAGGTGCCACATTCCATCTACCACACGGTTTTACAGTAGGTGTGTTCCTACCTTTTGTCCTGCAATATTGTCTAAGAGGTGATGAAGCGGAAGAGACAATAAAAATCTTGGGTACATTTGCTAAGAGAGTAGGATTGGCTAATTGGGAAGACAAAGATTTGGATGCCGCTCATAAATATATAGCTGAGATAAAGAGACTGCAAAATGTAGTAAATCATCCCAAACTTAGCGAAATGATTACGAGGGAACAATTAGATGAGAAATTGGAAATGATGGGTGAATGGTGTCTAGAATCTCCAAGTGCAGCGATGAGTCCACGAGGTGCGGGATCCGAAGAATTTAAGAAACTCTATCTATATGCATTTGAAAATAAAGATATTGATTTTTAACCAATTTTTCTATTTTTTGAATAAATGAACATTTTTATATCTTCTAATACAAGATCGAAACGGTGATATTAATATGGGATTATTATTTGGAACAGCAGAATGGATTGAAGCCTATAAAGAGTCAGTAAATGGAAGTAAAGCTTATAACGATGCAGCAAAAACTTGGGAAGGCGATTTTGTATTTATTGCGCATCCCGCTGGAAATTTAGATCACGAAATTCGAATGTATATAGATCTATTACATGGATTTATTGGTCCTAAAGGTGCTAGACTCCTCAAGGAAGGAGAAGAAGTCGAATCCGAATTTGTTTATTCAGGACCATGGAACAACTGGGAAAAGCTCCTTCAGAAGAAGATAGACCCGATACAAGGACTGATGCAGGGAAAATTCAAGCTTAAAGGTAACATGGGTAAAGTTATGAGAGCTGTAAAAGCAGCTCAAGAGTTAGTTAATTGTGTTGTTGCAATTGATACTGAATTGTATTAAATTGGACCTAATCTATTAATTCCTTTTTCTTTCTATTTTTATCATACAGATTTTTAAAGATTAACATCAATAGATATAATCTATGCAATATCGGATGGTTTTCGACGCGGGTAGCAGAGCTTTAAAATGTGCAATCGCTGATGAACTGAATAAAATCATTATAATTGAGAAGATTTTCCCGGATGTGATCGTAACAGAAGATGGATTTGGTCGATCATATAATCAATTAACATTTTGGGACGATATAGTTGCACTAACACAAAAAACCATCAAAGAGTCTAAAATCAATCCAAAAGATATTCGCTACATCAGTGCTTGTGGAATCCGCCCATCTTGTGTTTTTACCGATGATGATTGCCAAGCATTATTCATTGCAAGTGCATTTGATGGAAGGGGTATTGATGTTGCTGATGAATTGGATATAGAATTCGAAGAGCGTGCAGGAAAGAGCTACTATGAGAGCTCAGGGCACTTTCCCTCGTTACTATTTCCCCACGCAAAATACGGATGGATACAAGAAAATCCCAATAGCATTGAAGAGGGAAAAACCGCTTCTCAGTATTTTCCCATGGGGAATTGGATATTGGTCAGGTTTGGAGGAGAACCTCATGCAAGTTACACAAGTGCTGCGGAAAGTGGATTTTTAGATTTAGAGTCCAAATTATGGCATGATGCATGGTATGATGTACTAGATCTACCTGAAGGTTTCTTTCCTCCACCAGTAGCTTCAGGGGAGATCATTGGGAATATATCAGAAGAAATGCAAAATAAACTAGGATTGTCTGAAGAAACTGAACTAGTTGCTGGTCTTCCAGATACCCAATCAGCATTACTCGCGTCTGGATGTATAAAGAAAGGATCAATTGGAGCAGTTTTAGGTAGTACAGCTCCTGTTCAAGGGATCACTGACAAATTATTTGTTGATCCTGAACAACGTACCTGGTCATCGCTATATATGGTTAAAAACATATGTGATGCTTATATAATTGAACCAAATACTGGAATGACAGGACAAATTCTAACATGGGCTGCAAATCTCTACGCTCCACGAAATTTGCCAAGTTTAGACGATAAATTTCATTATATTCAACAGAGATACACAAAATGGGATGAGTATGAAACATCCATATTAATGGATGATGTAAATGAACAAGCAGTATATGCATTATTAGGTCCATCTCCATTAGCACAGAGTAAAACCGAATTGGGAAATGGTCAATTCCATCTACCAACCCCAGGAGGAGTAGACGAGATCATAACAAATCAAGATGCATTCATCGGGGCAGTCTATGACAATATTTTATTCGCGGTCATGCGAAACATCGATTATGCAAAGGAGATTGGACAAATTCAAAACCCGTATTATTCTGTAACGGGAGGAGCATCTAGATCAATAACTTTATGCCAACGATTCGCAGACTTAGCAAGGACCTCTTTTTCTCGATTAGAATCCTACGAAGCAAGTATTCAAGGATTACTTGTGTTGTGCGACATCGCTGAGGGCAAATTCCCTACAATAGAGCCATTAACTGAATATTACACTGATCATTTACAAATTATCCAGCCGAGAGATGACATGAAAGGAAAATTAGATTTGAAATATAAAACATGGAATAGACTTTACAGAGATAAATAGAAGGTTTTAGATATTCATATCCTTCATGATATCATAAATTTCTTTTTCCGATTCTTCTGCTTCTTCGGGAATCGCATACATAGTCCCCAAAGTAGCTGCACGATATTGGATTTTTGCAGCGAATTCTACTAGTTGACAAGTAAACCATGCTTGTTCGATATCCTTACCACATCCAACATTCCCGTGATTTGCAATCATCACAGTCATATTATTACCTAATGCAGCAACGGTGTTTTCTGCAAGTTCATCCGTTCCTGCCATTCCGAATTCAGAAACTTCACATCCTCCGATAAAAGGGATGATTTCATCCACAAATGGCCCCAATGGCATCTTTGCGATAGATAATGCAGTGGAAAAAGGAGCATGGGAATGAATCACTGCATTAATATCACTCCGTTCTCGGTATATGGCTAAATGTAAACGACGTTCTGAGGAAGGATTACGTTTTCCAGCCAATTTATTTCCATAAACATCAATTAAAACTAAGTCTTCTAACTGAAGATTGGTATAATCTACGGAACTGGGTGTAATTATTGCAGCATCCTTCCCGTTAGGTAGTGTGACTCGAACTGATACATTTCCTGCCGTCCCCAGAATAAATTCTTTTTTAAGCATCTCTTTGCAGATGGAAATAATTTCATAAATTTGAGAGGAATATCTTTCTAAGGTAATTGGGATGTCAGTGAATTCATCTTGAGTTACTTCTGGAACTTCTGCGTAACCAGTCAAGACTTCAGGATTCTTTAAATTAAACGGAATTTTATTGTCTAAAATCTGTTTGATACCCTCAATAATCATCATTGCACCTCGATGATTGGTTTCGTAGGTATCTCCTCCAATATGTGGAGTGACAATCACATTATCTAGCTCCAAGAATTCGTTATCTTGATCCACAGGTTCACTTAAAAATACATCAAGCGCTGCTCCTGCGATTTTTTTCTCCTTAAGAGCCTCCAACAATGCAGACTCATCTGTAACAGAAGCACGAGCCAGATTGATAAATAGCGCGGTTGGTTTCATTAATTTTATCTCTTCTGCTCCTATCAAATCATCCGTTTCATCGGTAGGAGGACAATGTAATGTCACAATATCAGAATTTTTCAGAAGAGTAGGTAAATCCACGGATTCTCCATTAATTGCTGTCAATCGTTGAGAAGAAACGTAAGGATCATATACAAGGAACTTGACATTGAAAGGTATGAGAAATTTAGCGACATGAAATCCAATACGTCCTAATCCAACGATTCCCACTGTTTTTCCGGTTAATTCGAATCCCATGAATTTATTATAAAATGTGACATAATCGGAGAATTCATTCACCTGAAATTCTTCGGAATGCACCGTTCGCTCAACTGAATGAAGTTTTTTAGCAAGAGATAATATTGAAGCTAAGGTTAATTCTGCAACTGAAATCGTATTTCGATTCGGGCCGAATAATACAGGGATTTTTCTCTCTGTAGCAGTTTTAATATCTACATTATTGGGATCTCCACGTATAGATCCAATGATTTTCAGATTTGGACACTTTTCCAGCACTTTTTTCTTGAGATTATCTCCTTCACAGATGAAAATCTCTGCACCAGTATCATTGATCTTCTTTGCCAATACCTCTGGATCAAAGTGCATATGTTTCGTATCACGCCAACTTTCATAGAAGACATCATCATTGAGCAATTTTCGTAATTTTTGGAGTGCTTCTTCCGAAAATTGTGCTGTTACAAGCGCTTTCATTTTTGTATCCTTTTTTCCTAACGTGCTATGTGTACTTAAGTAGAAATGACATAAAAATCGAGTAATTTAAAACATGAGTTTCCGAAGTTTTAACATGTTTTTCATTTGACCGGAAACATTCATTTTTCCTGAAGAATATGCTTTTATGGCGTTTACTTGTTTCGCAATTAATTTTTGGAACAGAGTTGAATCCATTTCCACTTGTACAGCAGCATCTGGGTCATCTCCTTCTTTAAATTCCAACCCATCGGAACCACTAATTATATATAGGTAACTTTTTCCAAGGTCAGGAAATCGCATTACAAGTGTTTCATTCCACCCTTTGAAGGATTTCTTTACTTTATCTGAATTATAATTCGTAATTATTGTTTGTAAAGCATCATCTAGAGAGAGGTTAGGTGCTTCATCAGAGGAAATTACTGTGGGTTTTGGTTTAGAGGGGGATGTTGGAGATTTTACAGGAGATGTTCCTGTGCTAGTAGGTTTAGGTTTGGGCTTAGGTTTAGGAATATTTTCGTCCAGAAGGGGTTTTGGCATTTGTTGACGTATCACTCTTGCACCTCTTGTGCTGATAGGGACAGAGGAATCTTCTACTACGTATCTCCCCTCAGAAATGATTTTGCGAATCTGTTTAACAAATCCCAATATACTGAAAATTCCAACAACTATTAGTAGAGTACCAAATCCCAATACCCCAAAGGAAATATAATAAAAAGGTGTTCCCATTGTAACTTTCACGCCAACTATCATCGATGTTATTATAAATCCAAGCCCAGTGAATAAAATTGATGCGAATGCAATCATTAGTGCACTTAAAGGTCTAGCTCGATATCCCATAGTCTTTAATTCGGGATTGGGAAATATAAAATTTCTATTTTATTATGGATGAACTTCTACCCAAATAGGACCTATATACGTATGACGATGGTTTTCACCAACTACTCGTATTATATAGAAATCGACACCATTTGTATTGAGAGTATTAGGGTCTTCAATTGGGTTATCACTATAATCGTTCAGATAATATTCTCCATCCCGATTACTACAGCTTTCAAGACCATATCTAGCTCCAGTTATCTCAGAAGTATCGTTAAACATAAAAGAACTAATCGGAGATGTTGTATGAAAAGTGTGAAGCAATTCTCCATTTTTGAGAATTTCAATATCAGCATTCCAATCCGGAATCCAATTAGGAGTCACTGAAGCAGCAGTTAATTTATCGCTGGCTGGAGAACCATCTTGCATCAAATTGATATTAATTATCCTTGGAACCAAAGAATTAGTTACATATAGAGTTGAATTCCCACCCACACCCACATCATTTATAGTGAAATTGAGAATAGGTCTTCCATGGTCTGAATTTGCGAAAATATATCGATTCTCCAATTGAGAAAATATACTTTCTCTAGTGAGTGAATCTGAATATACTGCTGTTAATCCTCCAGGATAAGGTTTATCTTGTCGAGTCCACCAGAAAGTTAAGGGTCGTTGAAAAGCCTTGTATGTATTGGTATGAGATAAAGTATGACCGGGATGTCCATCGTGACTATCACTTGATGCGTATAAACTGATCCGATGTCCCATTCTAATTGCTTCTGTAATTGAAGAACCATTGGTTGGTTTTGGAGGAGGACCATCAATGCCCCGGTAACTTAATGGATGATGATATTCGTAAAGATTGTCTCCGTGGTTGGAGGTTACTTCTGCAATTTTAACATATTTGGGATTCAAATACGTCCAATCTTGCATGAAAGCTGCCTTTGTAGTATGATGGGGTAGAGCCAAAGCTCTAGACCCAGTGTTTGCAGTGAAATTATCAAGAACATCCCACAAATCATATGGTGTGTCTATGCCATAATAGGCTAAAATTGGATCAGTAGGTAAAACATCGATATCAAAAATGCAAGAATAATGCCCAGTTTTGTGATTTGTGTATTCCATGCCATAGAAATTAACGAAATGGCCAGGATCATAAGCAGCATCTGTAGCTGAAATATATTTTGATACAGAATTTCTCCCAATTGTTAAAATCTCACCATGATCTGTTAAAGCATAGTACTCAATATGTGCTACATTCTGTGCATAGTTATATGCATGTTCCGCAGAACCACTTCCATCAGATAAAATAGAATGAGAATGAATATCCCCCCAATAAATTTGATTAGATTGATTTTGAACCAAAATTGGATTACTAAAATAGGTGTTTTCAGTAATAGAATCTGTTACTTTTATATAATGAACACCTTCTGTGTTAATCTTCATAGTAAATGTATGCTGTCCGTTATCCTTACCATTTTGTAATTCATAAGCCTTATCTGATGGCCAAAATCTTCCAGTAAACGTATAGTTCGGAGGGAGTTCTACATCGGGGATCGAAATTAATGAAAAATCTGTTAAATTATAGGATTCAACCGAAAAATCTATGGTACCATCGTAGGTTGCACTTAATCGTTCAAAGCGATCCCAACACTGAACGGAGAGTTCAAAATTAATACTCGAATTTACCGTTGATGGTCCATGAATCCATAATAAGCGAGGGGAATTATCGAACATTACTAAAAAGTCAATACTTACCCAGGACCACAAAAAGGAAGGAAGAAATATCAATCCAAAGATTAACGCAAAATTCATTTTTTTTGACGGTTTCCTCAAAATCATAAGAAATTGATCAAGTTTTGTAGGTTTATTATTGCGAATACGGGATTTTCTAATGAAATTAAGGATTATTCGGAAAAAGAAATACACTCCCATAATCCCCCATCCAAATGTGACTACAAAATATAACGGATACATTCTTGTGAGTTCAACTCCACCCATTTGTGCAAAAAATGTGGAAAAAGCAATTCCAAATGCTAGAATGAAACCGTGATATCGCCATTTATTCCTGAATGAGATAATATATACTAGACTAATACCCAAACCAATCAAGTTGAAGAAGTAAAATGGAATGCTAAACGTCCCTATAAGATAAACCACAATTCTAATAGTCTTTAACAGAATTGTTACATATTTGGGCGTTTTTCTCTGTTCCATTTTCCTAATTTCGTTTTTCTGATATATATACTTATATAGATTTAACTTCATGGGGGGTGAACTATAGATTAATGAAGACACGAAATCGCAAACTCGTTTCAATTGTGATTATTTCAGTGTTTGCTACTAGTATTCTCTCCGGAGGTGTGTGGTTTTTGGTAAGACAAAAATATCCGAAAATTATAAAATCGTTACCCGATCCGTTTCTATTTAATAATGGAACCCGTGTGTCTACTCCCCAAGAATGGCAGATAAGAAGAACTGAGATTAAAGACTTGCTTCAATCAATCGAATATGGAACGATTCCGGAGCGCCCTGATGCAATTCTCGCTACAGAAGTCTCAAGCGAAGTTCTGGATAATGGTACGAAAAAATCTATTGTGTTATCTATTACCCCATTTAATTCTACTCCTTCTGTTGTACTTAACATGACAATATGGGTTTACACCCCTAATATCGCTGGACCCCTTCCAGTAGTGGTTAAAGTATCTCCTGAAGGAACAGGAACCCAAGAACCTATTGCTGATATAATTATGAGTCGAGAATACATGTATGTATGTTATAATCATATAGAACTTGATCCGGATACAAAAGGTTATGATATTGTTGGTCCCGCTCAGACTGCATATTCATCTCACAGTTGGGGATCGTTAGGTGTTTGGGCATGGGGAGGAAGTCGTGTGGTGGATTATTTAATCGGAGAACCTTGGGTTGATGCTCCTAGTGGAATTCCAGATGCAGACTCCACAAAAATAATCATAACTGGGCATAGCCGACGAGGTAAAACTGCATTATTAGCGGGTGCAATGGACGAACGCTTTGCCATGGTGGTTCCTAATGGATCTGGTTGTGGTGGAACAGGTTCATTTCTCGTTCAAGGGAGTGTTTGTGAAAAAATTAAATATATAACCTCAGAAAAAAATTACAAATCCTGGTTTAAGGAGGATTTTAACCAATTTAGTCGTAAGGAAAAAGATCTCACCTTTGATCAACACTTCCTATGCGCACTTGTTGCACCACGAGTATTGATGTCCACAAGTGCATTGCAAGATTACTGGGCGAATCCTTCAGGGACTCAAACAATATACAAAGCAACCGACATTATATATGAATTCTTAGGAGCACAAGAGAAATTAGGAAATCATTATAGAAAGGGTAAACATGCATTCAAAGAAGAAGATTTCGGAGTTCTTCTGGATTTTGCCGACTTACATTTAATGGGAAAAAATATTACAGGGGATTTCTACATGACCCCCTATAACTACGATAGTCCTATTGAATTTACTGCACCTTGATTTTTATTCCCGTGGTTGGAGACCAAGTGCTTCTAACAATGGAGGAAATATCTTTGGGTAGTGCACAGCCATAATGTGACATCCTGCAACTAAATTTTTCTTTTTTAGTTCCTTTAACATGGGAACGTAAAAGTCGATATTCAATTTGCGATAAGCGGCTTTCTTCTCTTTCTTCTCGTATCCGCCCTTCTTGACAGCTTTGAATTTCGCAAGTAATTCTTTTGGAACGCTAACACCAGGTACTAGTTCATCGAATCCCTTAGCGACTCCATATCCCCGCATTGGAAAGATTCCCAACAATACAGGAACACCTGTTTTGTCTTTAATTTCTTTCAAAAATGGTTCGGCAACATCTATATCGTATACAACTTGAGTTTGGAGGAATTCTACACCTGCCATAGCTTTTCGTTGGATGTGCATTATTTCTGGTCCTATAGGATTTGCATTTGGATTGGCTGCTCCCCCAACATGAATTTGTATATCAGGGCAGTCATCATCTAATGGAAGTCCTTCTATAGATCGCTTATCTGCCATTTCTCTAATCAATTTAATTAAATGGGTAGAATCGTAATCGAATACTGGTTTGGACTTTGGCATATCACCACAAGCGTTATGGTCGCCTGTTAGTGCCAAGATATTTTTTAAACCGAGAGAAGAAGCTCCTAAAATTGCTGCTCCAAGACCCATTCGATTCTGATCACGACATGTAAGCTGATAAACAATCTCTAAACCAGATTTCTTTTGTGTCAAATAAGATCCAGCTAATGAACTTAGACAAACGGTCGATTTTGGATTATCCGTAATATTAGCTGCAACACAATATTTCTTAATTTCTAATGCTTCTTGAACAGTGGGTTCAATGTTTGAAGTACGTTCGGGTTCAAGTTCTCCCGATATCACAAATTCTCCTGATCTTATTGCTTTCATCAAATTAGAATATGTTTTAAGTTCAGTCATGAGTTTCTTCTCCTGTAGTTTCTGATGGTTTTATACGTGTATTCAACTCCCGTTGGTGTCCAGATTCTGACCAATTGCGTGGTTCTCGTACTTTCAAGAATAGATCCATGCGATCTATTGACTTTAATGCATCATAAATTTCAATCCATCCACATGGGCGTGTATAATCCCCAACTTCGCATTTTCCATCTACAGATCCTCCACATGGACCATTCAGCATACCCTTTGCACAATGAGTAATGGGACAGACGCCACCGGTTTCATTTAATATACATTCACCGCAGGCTCGACATCCTTCCTTATAGATTCCAAAGCGCTCTGTTTCACCCATAAAGACGGTATTTAATGCAGTTAATGCTACCTTTTTTGGGTATTTCTCTCGCATGACTGTGTTCATTGCTTGTGTACCTAATCCACAGGTGAGAGAGACAACCGCATCACTATTATTGACTTCCTCTTTGATTTTTCGAAATGCTTGTTTTACCATTCGATCATCACACGGTTCATCTACCACAACGGTGGTTAATACGGAGTATCCATTTTCGATAAGCTTAGCCTCCATTTTTTTTGCACCTTCGGTTCCTCCAGTTCCAACCTTTGCTGCACAAACACCGCAAGAGACAATTACTACATTTTTAGCTTTATAATCTTCTAGAGCCGCTTTAACCTCTTCCCAAGGTTTATTTTCAGTTATAATCATAAAAATCGCTACAATTCTATTCTACCCAAAACTTAGGGATATCTATAAAAAACCTATTTGAACTATCACAACCTAAAGGTAGTGAATTCTTGATTCATTGATAATTGCTTTCATGTTGAAAGTCTGATATCATCTCCACAAGCGTTACTTCCCGTAGTTCCTACGGTAGAGATAATCGATACATTTTTACTTTTTAATTGCCTTAATCCTTCTTTTAATAAGTTTTTTGAGGCATTTTGATCTCTATTATGAAAAGCACCACATTCCTGACATTTCCAATTTATTGTGGATAATTCCAATTTCTCATTTTTCGATCCACAACATGAACATAATTTGCTTGAAGGAAACCATCGATCGACTAAAACTAAATGTTTACCCCGATCTTCCATTTTATATTTTAAGATAGTTATAAATTGATTCCATGGTTTTCGAAACTGTAACATGCTTAATCGGTTCGAGGAAAATACGATCATCTCTGAATTTGACCCAGGTTTTTAATTTTGGAAGCTTAAGTTGCTTTTGGTCAAATTTTATCTTTAAATTGTTATTGATATTATAGGTGGTATAACTTTGTCGATGTTTTCTTGATTTATAAACGGGATAACCCACTATTCGATTTTGTTTAAGTCCATTAAAAAAATTCTTAAACGAGATTAATAAATTTCGTGTTGAAGATTGTAAGGCTTTGCTATCAACCTCTCTCAGAAACTGATATTTTACTTTATATTGTTTTTCAGTTTGATACTTATAGGATTTTAATTTCTCTTTATCACGTTTCAATTCTTTATAGACTGCATTTCTTTCATATAGCATCTTGTTCCACAGAAATCTACAACATCCGAATGTTTTATCCAAAAATTCCTGCTGTTTTTTATTCGGATATATTCTAAATTTATAGGCTCTATAATTTTTCATCCTCAGTGATTATTTGTAGTGTTTCTCTTTAAAAGATCATCTCTACATGAAGAATTGTTCTCTAAAATCTACGAGAGTATAGATTCGATGTTTATCATTTTTCCATCGAAAACTCAAAAAAGGGAGTTTCATTTTGATTGCATGGATATGGGCTATTATAAGATCAATATCCAAGGCATCGTGCAAGGCGTTGGATTTCGTCCGTTTTTATTTAATCTAGCTGAGCAA